>JAPLSW010000026.1 GCA_026398435.1 Chlamydiota bacterium
AAGCTCCTGCGAAGAAGATGTGATAATGCATATACAAAGAGCTCCCACAGGCGCGCCGGATGGAGTTAAAAGCCTCTTTAGCGATAGAGTAAAGGCCTTGCCTTATGAAGAAGGGAAAGACTACCCCCTCGCGCTGAGAGAAACTCATGATAAACCCTCACGTAAAATCCTTAAGCTAGAGTGGGCCGCTCAAAGAATAAATGCCCTAGCTCATGTAGATCTAAGAATAAATGCACCTCAAAACTGCACGAGTTTCTACTGGGGAGACATTCAAGAAGAGGGACTTGGTCTTGAAATGGGCAATCCCGGTGAAAGAAAATGGAAACTCCCCATAGAGGACATAAAACTCTATATGTACCTTATTAGTGGTCCTAAAGGGAAAGTGAAACTCCTCTTCCGAGGTCATGAGCACCTAAAGGAGCACCATGTTTATGCCACCGCCGGTGGAAAAGAGAAAGTAGTAGCTACAACAATGCCCGTCGGAATGGATTCCCTCTATGTGAGATCATTTACTAAGCAAAAAGATACAGGGTATATCATTACCACAGGTCCAAAAATAAGAGATTGGACTAAGTCTGCTATGGAGAGGGTGCCAGGCACATCGGTGACAACGGTGGGGCCTGTCCACAGTCTACGCGATAAAGCAGTGTAGTCACAGATCTTAAATCTCAATCTTAAGTGTGATGATGTTAAGGCCTTTCAGAGATTCATCACACTCATTATATTAAGTAATCCCACCCACATTTTATAATTAAAAGCTGCTGTCAATTATTCGTGTAATTGAAAAAAAATTGATCGCTGTCAATTTTCGGTCAATTATTTGATTGCATTTTGCTTTGCCAGATATAGCGAGATCCTGCCCCATGACCTTCCATTTGAATCTGAATATGTTCTTTTCGTAATCACTCGCCTTTACCGTCTTAAGTCCCTGATTTTAAGAACAAAATGCTACTAGTAAATAAAAGTTGGATTGATTTATTGACTTTTTCTATTGCCTGACAGTATCATATGATGCTACAATAATATACGAAGAGACATAGAATGCAGAATAGACGCCCTTCGAATCGAGAGCTAACTAACCGATTAAAGGAAGCAAAGGAATTCCTAAAAAACAGACCTGGGACATTTGCTAACCAAGTAAAAGCTGTCGGTGAGTTAAACGATCTAGACATTGGAGATGCAGATACTCTTTGGCCATTGATTGGAGAGTTATTAGAAGAGATTTCTGCAAAGGATTACAGAGGCACAAGGCCTCCGCAAAAATCTTACGAGAAAGCAATAGCAGGGCTTGAATTATTGGCTTTTAGCTGGTGGAGCTCTAAATATTCAAAGCAAATGTACATTAAATTTGTTTTGAAGGACGAACGATATTATTACGTCTCACTGCACGAAAGTCACCTTGCAGAGGAGAAAGGAGAAATTTAAATGAAGTGCCTAAATTGTGATGGTGAAAAGTTCGAGGTAAAAAACACCCGCTTCAATCCCGAGATAAAAGGAGAGGAAGTAGAGGTTGTTGTTCCCTCGTTTATTTGCACAAAATGTCAGACGCCTTTAATGGATGGAGAACAAATGAATGTGCTACGAAGGAGTGCGGCGGATAAATATCGCAAAGAGCACAACCTTTTAATGTCAGAAGAAATAATTAACTATCGGGCATCCCTTGGAATGTCCCAAACGGCATTTGCTAGCTACTTAAAAGTAGGAGAAGCAAGCATTAAACGTTGGGAGACATATTTCGTGCAGGATGTTGTGCAAGATGATCATATCCGGTTGAAATGCGATGAGGCTTACGCAGAACATAATGCCCTTGAAGTTCATTGGAAAAGCAATGCCTCTGATATTTACAGTGGGAATAGACCTTTTTGTTTGGAGTTATTTAAACAAGCTGTGCGTTATTTGATAGGCTTTACGAAAAGCCCCCTATTTTTAAACAAAGCTTTATTTTACGCAGATTTTAAACATTTTCAAAAATACGGAATAAGCATCACTGGAGCTAGATATGTGCATTTAGAATATGGCCCATGCCCAGATCAGTTTCAGAACATCTATCAACTATTTCTCTCTAAAGGAGTTTTGATTTCTGGAGGGCATCATATTTTAAAAAGCATTCAAAAACCTGATTTAAGTGTTTTTTCAGATTCAGAAAAAGAAATTCTGGAATTTGTCGCGCAAATTGCAAGCAAAGACGGTGGACAAAAACTTTTAAAAGTTTCTCACGATGAAGAAGCTTTTAAGAAGACTGAACCTCTAGAACTTATAAGCTATGAATTTTCTAAAAAACTAAAAATCTAATATGAAATGCATAGAGAATCCCCTGATTCCGAAAAGGCCTATAGAGCTTATAAAGCTCTGGATAATAAACGGATCATTCTTGAAAAAATCAGACCTCTCCTGGATAGATATCTTCTAATACATTGCGTTGTAGAGATGTGTGCTGACCATAGCTTACTCAGAGAGATGCTCAACTATATTTGCACAGGTAAAGGGGGATTGCATGAACTAGAAGCTGAACATGATGCCCTCATACACCAAATGAGAAACATAGGCTCCATCCTACAAGCTCTAGATGCTCACGAGTACTATAATGGACTTTTAGCACAAAGAAACAACCAGAGAGCTAATAACAGTCTTTGATTCCCTTTGGTCCCCTGCTAAAATGCAGTACACTTCAGTTCCTTATAACCAGTCTCATTTTATAGTGAGATCCCATGCCTATAACAGACAATTTACCGTAAGGCCGGGTGGTGATAGCACCGTTGGATTTATCGGACGAAAAATTGTGCAGCCAGGCAGCCATATTTTTGTAAGAGCTGATTTACATGGGGATTTAAGGAGTTTGGTAGAGAATGTAAAGAAGCTCCAGGAGTTAGGGTTGATGAGTGATGATTTTACTTGCGCACCAAATGTTCAACTAGTCTTCCTTGGAGATTATATGGACCGTGGCCCTCATACGATGCAAGTTCTCGAGCTTCTTATGACGCTACGCATGCAAAATCCCCATCATGTAACTCTTATCCGTGGTAATCATGAAACCATACCAATGAATATGCATCCTCGCATGCTCCCCATTGGTGCTGATGAGAATTTCAAAGCATTTCTCACCGATGGTGGAAGCGCTCAAAATAAAAAGTTATTAGATGAGATTTATCAGACAATGCCCTTAGCTTACTTCATCGGAGAAAAAAATCCTGAAGGGGTCCAGTACACCATGTTTACTCATGGGCTCTTCGAGCTCTATGCTGATCCGCAAGAGATCCTTACAAGCTCCTGCGAAGAAGATGTGATAATGCATATACAAAGAGCTCCCACAGGCGCGCCGGATGGAGTTAAAAGCCTCTTTAGCGATAGAGTAAAGGCCTTGCCTTATGAAGAAGGGAAAGACTACCCCCTCGCGCTGAGAGA
>JAPLSW010000056.1 GCA_026398435.1 Chlamydiota bacterium
AAGTAAGAAGATCCTAGAAGGGAGACTTTAATGCGTTCGATGTAAAATAATGTTTTACATCGAACTTAGACGAAAATGACAAATTTTTGGAAAATCGAGCTTATTTCTCTCTAGAATCCTGATTCACCCACAAGTGCAGCTGATCGACAGCTCCACTACGAGGTTGCAGCTATAGGGGGCGGCAGCCTTCTTCTTTTGGGCCTTATCGATAGAACAACCAAAGATCTCCATTTAGTAGCACTGGTAAAAGACCAAGAACTTTTTTCTGCAGATCCCCTGCCTTCGCCTCTCCTGCAAGCTGCTGAAGAGGTCGGAAAAACTCTAAATCTCGAAAATGACTGGTTGAATATCGGCCCGGCTTCTTTATTTAGCATGGGCCTACCCCCAGGTTTTACCGAGCGTATGCAAATTCGCAAGTACAAAGGACTAACACTTTATCTTGCTGACCGCTTCGATCAAATCTGCTTTAAGCTATATGCAAGTGTAGATCAAGGACCTCAAAGCAAACATTTTACAGACTTGCTTGCTTTAAGCCCTAATCCTGAGGAATTATCTCAGGCTAAAAATTGGTGCATCACCCAAGATGTATCGGAGAATTTTGCAAATGACATAACTCATGTAATCGAGAAGATCAATGCAACTCATTAAACAGCTAGACCGTAACCTTTTGACTATGGCTTGGAGTCTTTGGACTGAACTAGGTGTTTCAGGTGTTATACAAAACCACCAAAATGAACTTATACTATTAGAAGAACTTGTCCTATTTACAAGTTGCCTATCTGAAATAGATCCCCGCCTGCGCGATGAATCGATAGATTGGCTAGCTAAATACCATCACTATATTTCCCTTAGCCGCCTGAAATTTTTACTGAAAGATTTGCCTCTGGCTTGCATGCCATTTTCCACCTATGCCGCAAGCTTAAATGTGGTGTCAAAGGCTAATTGGCCTCTTCTTGTGGAGGCTCCCCCAGTAAAAATCTCCTTAAGTCATAAATCCCTATTGCGGCATCTTACTCCAGCGCTCTTAAACATCCGCGCAAGATCCCTCTTTGGAGTGGGAGCAAGAGCTGATCTGGTGACCTTTTTTTTAGTGCACCCAAATATAGATTTTTCCATTGCGGAGCTTGCGGAAACGGGATACTCAAAAAGGAATCTCGCTGAAATACTGGGCGATTTACATTTAGGCCGCCTCTTAGAAAGATCCCTACAGGGAAATCGGCTACTTTATCGCCTAAATAAAAACAGCCCCCTATTCCTCATGCTTAAGCCCATCCCGGAAAGGACTACTCCCTGGCACCTTGTATATAACGTACTACTCACCTTAAGAGATTGCATTCTCCGAATAGACAATTATTCTGAAAGCACGAAGGTAGTAGAGCTATGCAATTGCTTAAAAAAACAAGAAAATACCCTGCAAAAATTAGGACTTACTCCTCCCCTCTTCCAAAATAACTTTTCTGAGTATCTTGAGAATTTTTCTAAGTGGATTCTGCAATGGACAGATCTGCTTGCTAAAGGTCAATTTAAGCCTCAAGTTTAAGATTATTTTAGATTGAGATTTAACTAAGACCTTGTTAATTTCTCTAGCAACATTTCTTTATAAAAAAATTATGAAAAAACTACTAGTCGTTCTTCTGTGTGTGTTTTCCGGAACCACTTTTATCCTAGTGCAATCTGTTAAACATTACAAATTCAAGTCAGACCATAAGTTCGATGTACAGATCCCCTTACAGAAAGACATTTTCGCAAAAAAACTAGCAAAAGGCCCTCCGAGCTGGTGCCTTGAGCAAATCCACTCCGATTTAAGTGCCTATGAAAAAACGGGCATTACCAAGGAAATGCTCGATCAGCTCTTTCGTGGAAAACTTATCAATGAGCTCAGCCTTGCCCGGTTTACCATTGTAGATGGGCACATTTCCTTTTCTATTGGAGAAAGACTGCTTGAATCACGCCAATTTCGACACATCCTTGCTGCTATAAAAAAGATCCATGAGCTCGATCCCCTTCCGGATATTGATTTTATCATAAGCCTAGAGGATTGCATTAATGAAGAGAAGGGATCCCCTCTTTTTGTTTTTGCAAAAACAAAAGAGGCTAAATCCCTCGTTTTAATTCCCGATTTTAAAGCCTTAACCGGATATTCAACACTTAGAAAGACTATGGAATCGGGAAGCCAAAAATTCCCTTGGGAAAAGAAAAAAGAGAAGGCCTTTTGGAGAGGATCGACCACCGGCGGTTGGTTAACAACAAATACTTGGGAACAAATAGCTCGTTGCAAATTAGCTCTGATCTCTTCATCACACCCTCAGGAACTAGATGCTAAAATTACGAATATTGCGCAATGTGATCCTGAAATCCCCTCTCTTATCAAAGGTAAAGGGCTGTTTGCCAGACCCACTTCACAAATCAATCACCTAGAATATAAATATTTAGTCGATGTCGATGGAAATAGCTGCTCTTTTGAAAGGTATTTTTGGGTGCTACTCTCAAATTCTTTAGTCCTTAAACAAGTCACCCCAAATATTCAATGGTACTACAGCGCTCTCAAGCCCTATGAACATTTTGTTCCTCTAAAAGAAGACCTCTCAGATCTGCTAGAAAAATACCAGTGGGCGCTCTCTCATGACCTAGAGGCTAAAAAGATAGCACAAAATGCTACGGAATTTGCCAAAGAGAACCTAAGCACTGAAGATGTGTTTCTTTATATGCATTGCTTACTAAAAGAATATGCCAGATTGCAAGTCCCTTAAGGCCTTGGATGGAAAGCAGAAAAAGCTTCCGTTAGATGCTTCTGGCTTACATGGGTGTACCTGTCGGTTGTAGAGATGCTGGCATGGCCCAGCATCTCTTGTATCACACGCAGGTCCGCTCCATTTTCTAATAGATGCGTTGCAAAAGAGTGTCTTAGCGTATGTGGAGATATTGACTTTGTGATTCCGGCTTTTTTTGCGTAGTATTTGATACGGTTCCATACAAGGACCCGATCGATTCTCTTTCCTTTCTCTGTCAGAAAAAGAGCAAGCTCACCATCGATCCCTACTCCCTCTCTAAACCCTGTTAAATACGCATCGACACTGATAAGAGCGGACTTTGCGATAGGAATAATCCTTTCCTTACCCCCCTTTCCCGTTACTCGAACACTTCCATCACTGATATCATGGATGTTAATAGAACATACCTCTGACACCCTAAGACCGGATGCATAGATCACTGCAAAAAGAGCTTTGTCTCGGGCTCCTGCGTAGGTGTCTACCTCGGGAGCTCTAAGAAGGCTTTCTACTTCAGCAATTGATAAAACCTCAGGGATAAGCTGCCAGATCTTTGGACTATCTAGATGGAAGGTGGGATCTATTTCCATCCACCCTTCTTTTTTTAAGAAACGGAAAAACACTTTAAGGGCCATAAGACATCTACTAAGAGAACTTGAAGCGTAGGATTTTTTTCTTAAAAGATCTAAAAAGCAAATGAAGTCCTCATAGGCAACCAAAGATAAATCCACAGTCTTTTTTTCTTCTAAGAAGCTATAAAACTGCATGATATCCCGCTGGTACGCTTCGATGGTATTGCGAGCGAGTCCCTTTTCAGAAGATATATATGATAGAAAGTCACTGAGGGCTAAATCAAACTGCTGCTGCATAACCTACCTGCTGTAAATCCAGATCATCGATAGATACTCTATTTTTAATTATAGATGGAACTTCTATTGACTATTTTAAAGCTTAAGCCACCGGCAGAGACAAACTCAGGCATAAATAGTCGGTTGCAAAATGTAACCGACTGCTTAAAATAGTTCCGAGTGAGATCCTATCCGATAAAGCTGAACAAATTCTTCATCCTATTGACAGCGCGGAGACCCCATCCTTCAGGTTGGGGAGGAAGCGCTGCTCCCTTGTTGGTTTTAATTTAGTAAGTATTAGCATAGCACTTTTTTTCTTTTACAGGTGTTAAAGAGCTCTTGTATTTTGGCTGC
>JAPLSW010000030.1 GCA_026398435.1 Chlamydiota bacterium
GAAATGCGATCCATCTTCTGTTGAACCTCTTGAATAACGGACGAACCAATCGGTTCTTTAGAAAATTTAATTTCACAAACATAGAGCGTATTGAACTTGGTTTGTACCAAATAATCTACCTGACATCCCGGCTGCGCTTTTGTTGCGCGCTGAAAGTAGGGGCTATCATAAATCACCTCATTTGGGTCCACACCTAAAAGCGCGTACATCCGATGAAAATGATTCAACACCAAATTCTCAAATTGCAAACCCATGATCGTGGTCCAGGCGGGAAGCTTCACAATGCGATTTTTTTCAATTTGATCGCGATGAGGCTCGATGTATTTAAGATAAAAGCGCAAGTAATTATCTCTAAGACGAAATTTACATAAACTAGACTCTTTACCACTTTTAATATTCCATGTGCGATCCCGAACAACATATCCCGTCTCCACGAGGTCCTCGAGATAGTCGCTTACGACTCCTCCCTTTTCCAAATTGATCCCAGAGCATATTTCTTCAAGCGTCGCACTCCCATCCACAAGTCGCTCTACAATCTGTTTATAGCGCAATGATCGCTTAGAAAATAGATCAGAAAAAATCCGATCAAATTCTTCAACTAACAATCCCCCTTTGCGAAAGGCTAAGTTATAGATATTGTCTTCTGCCGACACGTCTGGATCGATTTCTTCCAGATATCTAGGAACCCCTCCCATTACAGAAAGGATCTTAAATTTATCAAAAGAGGAGACCTGAGACGCTTTTTTTCTCCAAAACAGATTACAAACAGCTAAGGGAAGCTCATCCAATGTCAACTCGAGCGAAACGCGTCCCATGAACCCTGTACTATTTAAGATGTTTTTATCTATCCAAATAGATAACGATCCACTGAGAATTAAAAGGAATTTAGGGTTATTTTTAAAATGCAAATCCCATGCAGATTTCAATTTACCAAGAAACGTATCGTCCAAGGAACCCATCCAATTAATTTCATCGAATACCACTAACACTTGGCCCGATTGAGTGACTTGAGATAAGTTCCAGAAAATATCTCCCCAGTCATCCGTTTTTAATCCGCGGAGGGGCAAGAGGCGCTCCAGTTGCTGAACAAAATATTCCCGCTGCGTCGCAGCTGTCGTCTTCTCCGTCGGAGGAAGACCTGTAAAAATGAACGTTTTTAGTCCCTTACCAAATTCCTGAATCAGCCTACTCTTTCCAATACGCCTGCGTCCCTTAATGACAACCAGACTCGATGTCATTTTTTTAAGCAAAGCCTTAAGTCGATCCAGCTCTTCCCCTCTCCCATAAAACGGTGCTCCATCCATAGCAAATCCCCCTCTCTTATTTCTTCTATACTCCCATGGAAGACATCATGGAATCAAGAAAAATCATTTTCATGATGAGGGTTTGACGACTGAAAACTCATCACGGAAACGTTCTTTCTCATTTTCATGATGAGAGAAGATAGTAAACAACTGGAATACAACCACATAGAACAATCGCGAGAAGCCGTAGGACAAAAATTCCTGTCCCATCCTTTTGAAAGCATCTGACTTCCTTCCCTCCATCGCTCTCCCGTGGAAGTTGAATCGATACAGAGTAAGTTTATTTGGCGATCCCTTTTAATAGGATTGGCTTCCGATTCCTCTCATTTTTCCAAGCCTCTAAATGTCAATCGATTAATATTTCCATGTTGGAAATATTAATCAAAATTCATGTGTTCATGTCGAAAAAATAAAGCAAAAATATATTTGGATGGCTTTTTTATCTTTTTAGGAATTCCAAAGAATCGGCGGGAGGGTTAGGTGAAAAAGAGGCCTTGAGTTCTAATCTTACGGCTCAAAAAAAAGGAGATATGCAAATTAATGCATATCTCCTTAAAAGAGCATATTCAAGTTAAAAACCTAATACACTCTTGCGGTTTGGCGCTCTGCCCATTATCTACTATGAGGGCCAAATCGTCAATGATTTCGTAGCTCCTGGTGCACCTAAAAATTGCACTCGACGAATAAAGCTGTTAAATCGTTATTTTAACTAGAAAATGCAAAAAAGATTAAGTTTTTTTAATTCGCTTTTTAGATTTCACAGGCCTCGTGGATTTTGAAGAGTTTCTCTTTAGTGAAGCTTGTATTTTTTTAACTTCTTCTAGACCTAAGCCAGTAACTTTTACAACTACTGTTAAAGGAAGTTTCTCTTGAAGCATTTTTTCGGCTACCACTATTTCTTTCTTTCTTTCCCCTATCGCTATACCTTTCTCTATACCTTTCTCTATACCATCATCAAATTTCTTCTCTAAAGAAGATAAGTAATCATTTTTTTCCTTCTCAGATTGTTCATAGCTTTGTAACTCTTTAGGACTCCAATGAAAGCGATCGAGTTCCTTATAGGCTTTTTTGATGATGACATCTTTACCTATGATCTTATCTAACTCTTCAGGAGATGTTTCTCTTGCATGCTTAAAAAAGTAGCACCATTTCTCCTGGAGGGTAGAGAGCTGCTCAACCTTTTTATTAAATTTAGGAAGCTCTATGAATGTAAAGGAGAAATCTTGTAGATCGTGTTCGTGCGATTCTCTGTCCAAAATAATATGATCCGACTTATACTTTTTTTTATCAGGAAACATGATAAAATCTGCAATAGCTATAAAAATGACCTCTTTGAGATCAGGGTATTTATCTCCAATGTTACTTGTTGTGAATATGCTTTAGCCGCATAAAACTGCGCTCTTTTTTCAAAACCCTTGGTACTGGCAACCTGCATCTCTACAATATAACTACCCCCTTTCTCATCTTTGCACAAAATATCTACGATGCTTGTTTTCTGAGAGGCAATCTCTGGATCTTGTTCAGTCTTTAAAAACTCAACTTCTACGATAGGTTGCTTAGCTTTAAAAACAAGAATGTCATTGAGAAAATGAATCAAAATGTCTTTATTTTTTTCTGTCCCAAAAATTTTCTTAAAAGCTACGTCGTTTGTTGGGTCTAGAAATTTTGTGAACATAGAAAGGTTTCCTTAAAAAATATCCATAATTATATCAGCAGACCTGGTAAAGTAGCAATATTTTTTTAATAATTGGTCTATCTAAAAGATAATAGGAGTAATAACCCATTGTAAAGATAATTCTATAACATACCTCTATCTACGGCTCTCATAGGATTCTGTTGATGAGGTCGGGGCCGGATTAGAGTTGCTTAAGAAACTCAAGTACAAACTTTTGCCCGAGTTTACAAGTCGAGTACAATTTTTAGTTGCACCCATAGCTCTCAAGGCTAATATACCAACTCCACTACATGGGGACGCATTCGGAGGGGCCCAAAGCCCTGCCTTCCTGTTTTAAAATGCTCATAAAAGGAACGACAAGAAGTCCTTTAAATGATAGAACGTAGGAATGGAAAAATTCCCTTTTTGGCATCAGCCGATAGATCAAGTATATGCTCACCTGCAGAGTCAAAAAGAAGGACTGACAGGTCAAGAAGCGCAGCAACGGCTCAAACAATACGGTCCTAATTCCCTAAAACCTCCTAAACGCGGCAAGGGAATACTTCTTTTTTTCGCCCAATTTAAAAGCCCTATAATCCTTCTCCTTATCGGAGCGGCCCTCCTTTCCGCATTGCTTGGAGGACATACAGACTCAG
Source organism: Chlamydiota bacterium (assembly GCA_026398435.1). Taxonomy (GTDB): domain Bacteria; phylum Chlamydiota; class Chlamydiia; order Chlamydiales; family Rhabdochlamydiaceae; genus VGMB01. The sequence continues at coordinate 3,615 of JAPLSW010000030.1, forward strand.
CCATTATTTTAACTATTGTGCTGCTCAGCGGGCTCCTTGGGTTTTTTCAAGAAAGAGGAGCTTTAACCACTCTTGAAAAATTGATGCAAATAGTAGAAAACAAGGCCACCGTATTAAGGGATAATATAGAAGTACAAGTTCCTTTCGATCAAATCGTACCTGGAGACCTCATCCATTTACAGGCAGGTGATTTAATTCCTGCAGATTGCCTCTTACTTGAAGCCCATCATCTTTTTATAGATGAAGCCAGCTTAACGGGAGAAAGCTTTCCCAGTGAAAAAATGCCAGGCAGACTCTCTTTAGATACTCCCAAGGGACAGCAAACGAATCTGCTTTTTTTGGGGACCATGGTAGCTAGCGGCTTTGCTAAAGTGCTTGTGATCGCTACAGGGCGCAATACAGAGTATAGCGCCATTTTGGAACATTTACGTTTCCGCCCTCCAGAAACGGCATTTGAGACCGGTGTGCGCAAATTCGGCAATTTCTTGCTTGAAGTTACCTTGATTCTTGTCATCACCATTTTTGCTGTTAATGCTTATCTGCATAAACCTATCATCGATTCCTTTTTATTTTCCGTGGCTTTAGCCGTTGGATTAACGCCACAGCTTCTGCCTGCCATTATTACTGTGAATTTATCTCATGGCGCGCGAAGGATGGCTAAAAAAAAGGTGATTATCAAGAGACTCCCTTCCATCGAAAATTTCGGACAAATGAATATTCTTTGTGTAGATAAAACAGGGACCATCACTTCTGGCAATCTACAGTTTGATAAAGCCGTAGGCATCGATGGCAGTCTAAGCGATAAAACTGAGCTCTATGGGTTTCTTAATGCACATTTTCAAGCGGGCTATGCCAATCCCATGGACACGGCTATTCTTCAAGAAGGGAGTTTCGATGTCACTTCGTGGAACAAAATCGATGAAATCCCCTATGATTTTTCTAGAAAACGACTGAGCATTTGTTGCGAAAGGGAAGGAAAGCAGATCTTCATTACCAAAGGGGCGGCGGTTCAAGTGCTCGCAACATGCAAGCGCATAGAACTTCCCGATGGAAGTATCAAGCCTTATAGTCAATTCCAGCCCCAAGTGGAAAAGTATTTTGAAGAGCAAAGTAAGCGCGGCCAGCGAATACTTGCTCTTTCCTATGAAGAGGGAAATCAAGAGAAAGATCCTATCTTTCTCGGATTTCTTCATTTTAATGATCCGATCAAACCCCATGTTGGTGAGGTGATTAAAAGACTCGAGAAAAAAGGGGTTCATTTAAAAATCATCACGGGAGATCATCAAAACAATGCCGCCTATATAGCAAGCGTTCTGGATCTGCCTCATACTTCTTTAATCACAGGTTCAGAGCTCAATCAAATCAGTGACAGCGCCCTTCTGCATATTGTGAAAGTAAAAAACATCTTTGCGGAGATCCAACCTAACCAAAAAGAACGAATCGTCTTAGCTCTCCGAAAGGGAGGAAATATAGTCGGCTTTTTAGGAGATGGAGTCAATGACGTATCCGCTTTACATAGCGCTGATGTAGGAATTGCTGTGGACACAGGTGCTGACTGTGTAAAAGCTGCCGCTGATATTGTTCTTTTGGAAAAAGATCTCTCTGTGCTTGAAGAAGGCATTGTCGAGGGACGCAGCACCTTTGTGAACACATTAAAATATGTCTACATGGCAACGAGCTCCAATTTCGGCAATATGTTCAGCATGGCAAGCATTTCCCTTTTCTTATCATTTCTCCCTCTTCTTCCGAAACAAGTCCTTCTGTCAAATTTTTTAAGCGATCTACCAGAAATGGCGCTCGCCACCGACTACGTAGATCCAGAAAGGGTAGAATCCCCCGTAAAATGGGATTTGCAGCGTATCAAGCGATTTATGCTGGTATTTGGCATTCTCAATTCACTAGCTGATTTCTTTACCTTTTTTGTCCTTTTGGTTTGGTTAAAAGCAGATGTATCGCTTTTTCGTTCTGGCTGGTTTATAGAAAATGTCATATCGGCAGCTCTTGTGATCTTCGCCATCCGTACTAAACGTTATATGTTCAGATCCAAACCGGGCAAACTGCTTACCGCTATGATAGGCATGGTCATCATCGGCACAATGCTTCTTCCTTTCACCTCTTTTGGCACTTGGTTCGAATTAGAGACTCCTCCCCCGATTTTTTATGGAGCACTGCTTGGAATCGTTACGGTCTATATTTTTTCAGTAGAAGTTGCTAAGCGCTTTTTCTTCCATTACCAAGGTACAAAACACTTTTTTTCCAAGCATACACCTTTGCTTATTCCTACAGAAAAAAGGTAAAATACTAAAAAAATTCCGGACGAGAAAGAGACCTATTAGCATTGACTTTGCAGTTCTCTCTACTTGTGAACCAAGCACTCTTGATTCTGTATTTATTTGAGATCAAACAAAAGATATTGCTATAAGGCAAATAAAGGAAGATTTTATTTGGAAATTTGGCCCTCTAACTTTATTTATACAAAACACTCTTTTTCTTCTGAGTTACATCCAGAGCTGCTTCACGCTTTGCTGGCAACGGATAAATACGAAGTATGTCCATTAATCGAAGAAGGGAGTGTACATCCTTCCCTTTTCATCAAGATTCTTCCTGAGACCCATCTATTAGCGGGGCAAAGAGGCCTTTTTACCAGCGAAAAAATCGTAAAGGATGCGCTTCTTGGTGAATACGTAGGAGATACTCGTCTGCTAGATGTAGCTTTTACTCCTCCTAGCAATATCTCCGATTATTGCTGGGTAGTCAAAATGGATCAATTTTATCTTATAATTGAGCCTCTGTTATATGCAAATGAACTAGCCTTTGTTAATGACTACCGCAATATCAAAGAAGCTCCTAATGTAGATGGAAAACTCATAAATCATCGAGGGCGGCCTCATTTTTGTTATGTGGCCATTAGAGACATCGAGGTTGGCGAAGAGGTGCTCGTCGACTACGGATTAGGGTATTGGAAAGCACGCTCATCGAGGGACTAGGCTCTACTTTAGTTGAGAATTTAAGAGTGCACAGTAAAAAATGCATTCAACAGGTAGGCTCTAAAAAAAATAAAATTTCTAAGTCTCGATCATAAGAATAGATTTAGTCATTTCTCTAGAGAACCTAACGCAAAATTCAAAACAGATTATTAGAAATTTCGGATGGTATCACGCAGATCTTCTCGATTAAATTGAAATGAAAATTATTATATTTAATCTCAACTATTTTTATTCGACTGTCACAGATTTGGCTAAATTGCGCGGCTGATCGATCTCAGCCCCGAGATCAAGAGCTACATAGTAGGCAAACAGTTGCGTAGCAACTGTAAGAGGAATGCAAGCTAGCTCATCAGATGTCTTAGGAATCCAAAATACATCATCTGCCACGGGCATGATTTCTTTTTCAAATTCCTTCCATCCGAAAACAAGAATGGGAGCTCCTCTGGCTTTACTCTCCATAAGGTTGCTCATGATTTTCGACTGCAGAGCATCATTTGCACAAAAAACTAGAGCGGGCACTTTGGGAGTAAGAAGAGCGATCGGCCCATGCTTCATTTCTCCTGCTGGATACCCTTGCGCGTTGATATAGGCAATCTCTTTGATCTTTAACGCTGCTTCTAGTGCGGTTGGAAAAAGAATCCCTCTTCCTAAAAAGAAAAAACTTTCAAACTTCGAGTACTTTTTAGCCAGGGCCTGGATTTCAGAGGCCCTATTTAATATTTCAATGATCTGATCTGGCAGCTCATATAGGCGACGATAGAAAAGACGTCCTTCTTCAGGGGACATTCCCCTCTGCCGGGCTAAAAGAAGAGTCAGCAAATATAGGATCGTAACCTGGGAGGTAAAGGTCTTGGTAGAGGCCACAGCCACTTCTGATCCTGCGTGCAAAAGAATCGTCGCATCAGCCTCCCGGCTGATTGTAGAATGGGGCACATTACAGAGGGCGATAACTTTTGCATTCTTTCCTTTAACATGGCGCACGGCCGCGATCGTATCGGCTGTCTCTCCCGATTGGCTCAGCGCTAGGACAAGGGTATTGTCTTTAACAATCGGATATTTATAACGATATTCTGAGGCGATCTCTACTCTGGTTTCAATGTGAGCTGCCGATTCAAAAAGATACGCTGCGATGCACGCTGCATGATACGAGGTTCCACAGGCGACAATAATGATACTCTGTATTTTTTTCAGTTCTTCAGGATCAAATGAAAACTCTTCAAAATAGGCCGTCTGATTTTTTTCATCAAAGCGATCTTTCATCGCTTGCTTTACAGTCAGGACCTGCTCAAAAATCTCTTTGAGCATGAAATGAGGGTACTGTCCTTTTGATATGGCTGTTTGACTCAGCGTCTGGGTTATCCCATGCTTTTTACTTGGATTGCCTTCTCTGCTAAAAAAAAGAGGGGCTGTGTCTTTATGTAAAATAGCAAGCTCACCGTCTGTAAGATAATATACTTCCAGCTCTCTTCCTGACAGGGCATTGGGATCTGAAGCCACAAACACTTCTTTTGTAGTGGGAGAAAAACCAATAACCAAAGGACTTTTTTCGGCGACTACGATCATCTGGTCCGGATGATCCTTATGAATTACGGCAATAGCGAAAGAGCCTTCTAATGCCTTTACGGTCTTTAAGACAGCCTGAAAAAAATCCCCCTCATAACACTCTGCAATCAGCTGAGCGATGACTTCAGTATCTGTTTCTGAAGAAAAGATAGTCTGGGACTCTTGGATTAATCGATCGCGCAACGCCGCATAATTTTCTATCACCCCATTATGTACGACCGCCACTGTCTTATGCTGGTCTAGATGGGGATGGGCATTTTCTTTACTTGGTTTGCCGTGCGTTGCCCATCTTGTATGAGCAATGGCAGCTGAGAAGCTGTGGTCCTGTCCTGATAGCGCTTTTTCAAGAGCAGTAATTTTACCCAGCTCTTTACCTACAAAGATCTTATGATTTTCCACCCCAGCAATGCCTGAGGAGTCATAGCCACGATATTCCAGTTTTTTGAGTCCCTCTAGACATAAAGCCGTAGCATTGCCTTTACCTATATATCCAAAAATACCGCACATAAATTACCCTGTTATTATTTTTTTACTTTAAAGATAATAAAGAAACTGTCAATAAGAATATAAGACCATGAGGAAAATAGAATGAATGCGCCTGCTAATAACAATATAAGAAAAATACAAAATGATTATAAACTAACTATTCCTCAAAAAATAGAAGACCTAGGGAAGTTATTTAACGCCGCCAAAAAAGATCCAAATGCTGAGAACTTAAGCGCCCTGCGTTTCTTTGTGCATAAGCTCGCTGGCAACTCCGGAACCTATGGATACCCTGAGGTCAGCGTGGTGTGTAAAGAGTTTGAGCTAGAAATCGTTGAAATACTGAAAAGTCCGTCCTCCTTGCAGTGGAAGAGTCAGTGGGACGGAAATCTCGATAAAGTAAAAAAGGGTTTCTACCCTACTGAAAAGACGTAAACTTAAGGATATGTATGGCCTCTCTTTCTCAAAAAATCGCCTCGGATCAAGCGGTCATAGGCCTCATTGGCATGGGATTTATAGGACTCTCTCTACTAGAGGTCTTTGGCGATAAGGGGTTCCCCCTTGTCGGATACGACCTGAATACCCAAAGAGTAGAAATGCTGAAAAGAGCTGAGGCCTATTACAATTTCATGCCGGTAAAAAAGCTACATGCTTGGATAGAAAAAAAGCAGTTTACCCCCTCCTCAGATCCTGACATCCTTAATTCTGCTGATGTACTCATTATCTCCGTCCCTACCTCACTCGATCACCACAGACTTCCCGATCTCTCGTCACTGAAAGGGGCCTTTACCACTGCCGCCTCCCATCTAAAGAAGGGGCAACTGATTATTTTGCAAAGCACTACCTATCCTGGAACGACAGAAAAAGAATTTCTCCCAATTCTAGAGGCTCGCGGGCTTAAGGTCGGAAAAGATTTTTTTTTAGGCTACGTTCCTGAGATCTCAGATCCTGGCAATCCAGACTACTCCTTTACGAATGTTCCCCGGATCGTAAGCGGCATCACCCCTGCCTGTAGAGATCTTGTAGAGCAGCTGTATAAAAAAATCGGATGCAAAGTGATTCCCTGTCCCTCGACACAGGTGGCTGAAGCTGCTAAGATTTTACAAAACACCTACCGGCTTGTAAACATTTCCCTCGTGAATGAAATGAAGATCATGTTCGATCGGATGGGGATGGATATATGGGAAGTAATTGAAGCTGCCTCTACCAAGCCCTTTGGGTTTACCCCCTTCTATCCAGGTCCGGGCATTGGAGGGGACTGCATCCCCGTTGTCCCCTTTTATCTTTCTTGGAAGGCGCAAGAAACAGATGGCCCCAGCTCCCTTATCGACCTAGCAGGCTCGATCAATTTATCGATGCCTCATTATGTGGTAGAAAAAGTCACAGAAGCCCTAAGTGCCCGTAAAAAGAGCCTGGCAGGTGCCAAGATATTAATGCTCGGCGTCTCCTACAAAAAAGACGTTAACGATCTACGAGAATCCCCTTCTTTACGAATTTTAACGCTGCTGAAAGAAAAAAAGGCGGAGGTCTTCTATCACGATCCACTGGTTCCTGTTCTTGACAAACTGCGCTATTATCCAGATCTCCACTTAAAATCTGTGGAGCTCGACTACAAAAAATGGGGCGCTTATGACGCTATACTCATCGCTACAGACCACTCGTGTTATAACTGGAAAGAGATCGTAGCACATGCAGCACTTATTATAGATACACGCAACGTAACAAAGGGACTTGCAGATCCCGAGCACAAAATCACCAAAGCTTGAGGGGATTCGCATGAAAAATATCTTAGTCAATGGCGGCGCAGGATTCATTGGATCGCACCTGGTCAAATACCACCTCGATAAAGGCTCGAGCGTATGGGCAATCGACAACTTAAGCTCAGGAAGTCTTAGCAATATAGAACCTGTGCTCTCCCATAAAAATATGCGCTTCACTCAAGGGGATCTCTGCAGCTGCCCTGAGCTGCAAGAGGCGGTAGAATGGTCGGATAGGATCTATCATATGGCAGCAGTTGTAGGTCAATATAATGTGGTTACCTACCCTGTCGAAACATTATCTACGAATATCACAACCTGTGAAAGGGTCCTGGCCTTGATGGCACAAACCAAAAAGAAAACCCGCCTTTTACTTCCTTCCTCTTCCGGCGTCTATCTGCATAGCCCCATCCCGCAGGGTGGCGCAAACATAGAAGAAGAGATGCTAAGTCTTCCCTCCGGACATTTTATCCAAGAATCTTACTGCCTTAGCAAAATCGTTAACGAAGTGATGAGCCTATCTTACGTTCATGAGAAAAAAATCCACTGCACGATAGCACGTCTTTTTAATACAATCGGAGTGCATCAGACCGGTCGTTATGGAATGGTGGTACCACGGCTTATTGACCAGGCTCTTAAGGGAGAGCCCTTAACTATCTATGGCACAGGGTTGCAGACCCGCTCTTTTTTCAACGTGCACGATACGGTGGTAGGGCTTGAGTTGTTACTTGAAAATCCTGAAAGCATAGGACAAATCTACAATCTAGGCAGTGAAGAAGAATGTTCTATTTTGGATCTCGCTCATAGGATCCTAAAAAAGACAAATAGCTCCTCTAAGATCCAGTATGTCCCCTACAAAGAGGCCTATGGAATAGATTTTATCGACGTAGAAAAAAGACGGCCAGATCTGAAAAAAATGCGAGCACTTACAGGCTTTAATGCCAGCTGGACGCTTGACCAAACACTCGATGAAATCATAGCATCTAAACGGGATAAGAGAGAGTCTGCCTAGAGCTCTCCGCCTTGGCTTTTCAGAAGGTTCATCGCCTTTTGCATGAACATAAAAACGCTAAAGGGTTTAGCGATATAATCTACAGCGCCCCCTTGCAGCCCTGCGATGATATCTGCTTCTGAAGAAAGAACAGACAGGATGAGTACAGGCACTCTTCCTGGAAACTTTTCCGAGAATGCCTTGAGAATATCCAGACCGTCCATATCGGGAAGCATCCTATCCAATACGAGAAGAAATACATCCTTTAAATTCTCTTCTTTTAAGAGAAAGGCTAGAGCCTCTGTTCCCGCGGGAAAAGATTTCACATCAAAGCCGAGGCCTCGGAATTCATTTTCGAGAAGTTTGATGATATCTTCGTCATCATCTACAATGACAACACGCTTCTTAAGGGTCTTGCTCTCTTTCATTTCTTCTTCCTGTTTTGTAAATAAAAAGGCCTCTTCCACCTTATGCAATAAGGTGGATAATTTTGTAAACACTGCACCAGAACCAGGCGCATGGCCGAAATTCTTAATAAGGGAAAGAAGCTCCAGCTCCAGCTCGTGACAAAGCTTACTAGGAAGCTCATATCCATACATCTTCGAGCTGACCACAACCCTATGGACATCCTTTCGATAGGCCTCAAGAGCATGGAGAGTGTAATGCTGCTCAAGATCTAGCAGCCCCTTTTGCAAGAGCTTTACTTTCGATGACAGACTCTTTCGATATTCCGATAAAAGAGGATATTTATCCTTCATAAGGTCCCTTTGTATTGTCTTACCTATTATAGATCCTTGCTATTTTGTCAATCGTTATGCTACGTAATAATTATGAAATGGTTACTACTAATTCTCATTCCTTTGCGCCTTTTTGCAGCAGATGCCAAATTCCCCTGGGTCATATACTATGGAGATACGGCTGCACCTCAGCTCTTTACTCCCTACAATCCCATTATCTTTGATAGCGAACGCCATCCACCTCTTCCTCTCCTTCTGCAGCAAGGGAAACAGCTCCTCGGCTACCTCGATTTAGCAGAGATCACTGTATCTCAAGATCTGTATTTATCCTTAAAACAGCAGGGCCTTCTTTTAGAGCAAAACCCTGATTGGAAAGATTCTTGGGCGATCGACATCCGCAATCCCTATTGGAAAAAACTCGTCCTAAATACCCTGGTCCCTAGCATCTTCGCGCAAGGCTTTACCGGGGTGTTTTTGGATCAAGTTGATGTTGCTCTGCATTTAGAAGAAAAAAATCCTACCAAATACAAAGGGATGGCCGCTGCAGCGGCAGATCTCATCAAAGAGATTCGGAGGAAATTCCCAGGCAAAAGAATCATGCTCAATAGGGGCTACGAGATCCTTCCTCTTGTCGGAAATCAGATCGATTATTTACTTGCTGAAACCCTTTATACCTCTTACAACTTCCAAGATAAAACCTATTTCATACGGCCTGAAAAGGAATTTACTTGGCAGATGGGGAAAATTAATGAGGCAAGAGCTCAGTTTCCCCATCTGGTGGTTTTTTCTTTAGATTATTGGAATCCGGATGACTCTAAAATGATTAAAACGATCTATGAAAAAGAGCTCAGCTTTTGCCTCCGTCCCTATGTTAGCTCACCAGTATTCGATAAGATTTTTGCAGAGCCCGCAAATTAAAGGGCTACCCTAAATTGGGCCTGCGGATAGCAAAGCTTGCATCTTGCTGATGCAAAAAATAAGAAAAACCGACTCGGTGCTGGCCGGAGATATCTTTTAAGTAGGCAAAGTTTTTATTGCTAACTTCTCCGCTTCAGTTTCTAATACAAAATATGAGCTGTCCATTTAATCGCAAACATTGTGAGTCCTTTTTGGGAAAAGTCAAGCGTCTATTTAAACGCTATGCAGGACCATTGGGCCAAATTGGCTCCGCAGAGTCAGGCATCTTAAGCCACGAGAATCTTGCAGCAATCTTAGATACCACAGTCGATTCCATCATCACAATTGATAAGAATGGAGCTATTTTAGCTTTCAACAAAGCGGCTGAACAAGTATTTGGATTTAAGAAGGAAGAGGTGCTTGGCAAGAATGTTAATATCTTAATGCCAGAGCCTTTTCGTAGTCAGCATGACGCCTATATGCAAAACTATCTCAGCACAAGACAAAAAAAAATCATCGGTATTGGAAGAGAGGCCGTTGCCAAACGAAAAGATGGATCCATATTTCCTATTCGTCTCGCCGTAAGTGAATTTTTTACAGGAAAGGAGCATTTATTTACCGGGATCCTTCGAGATCTTACTGCAGAGAACGAAGCCGAGGAAGTCTTAACAGCACGCGTACGCTTAGAAGGTGAGCTTGCCGCCAAAAATGAATACATTGCTATCCTTAGCCATGAACTCAAGAACCCTCTTGCCGCTATCTACGGATCTTTAAGCCTGCTTAACAAACAAGAAGACTTTACAGAGAAAACTCATGACTTAGTCAACATTGCTTTTCGCAATTCAGAGAGACTCCAGCGCATTATTAATGATGTTCTAGATATAACAAAATTTCAATATGGGAAAGTACAACTAGACATTACTCCCATTTCTATTTTGGAGCTCATCCAAGAAGCCATTGAGCTTTCAAAACCCTTCGGAGCTCTATTAGAAGTAACATTTGAGTATACAAGGCCCTCTGTCGATATGACCATCCTGTCAGATTATAACAGACTGATTGAAGTAATGATGAATTTACTATCCAATGCTGTTAAATTTTCACCACAAAAAAGCAAAGTTATTATTACAGCTACAGCACTCGAGGACACCGTTCGCGTTGCAGTGCAGGATTTCGGAAAAGGTATTCCTGCCGACTTTCAAAAGAACATTTTCTCTCAATTTTCTCAATCACCAACTAATGGAGCTCGCGCTGTCGGCGGAACTGGTCTTGGTTTGCATATTTGCAAATTAATTATCGAACAGTTAAATGGTAAGATTAGTTTTATCTCAAAAGAAAATGAAGGGACGACCTTTTTTTTTGAACTACCTATTTATAAGGGGGAAATATGACTTTGCTAAAGATTCTTGTCGTTGACGATGAAAAAGACATACGCACTATTATTACAGCCTCCCTTGAATCTCAGGAAGGATTCGAGGTGAAATGTGTGAGCTCAGGTGAAGAGGCTCTCAGAGAGGCTCCAATATTCCAACCAGATCTCATTCTCCTAGATTATATAATGCCCCTAATGAATGGAGAGGCTACCTTTAAAGCGTTGCAATGCATTCCCTCTTTAACTCAAGTTCCAGTCATCCTCCTCACCGGATCTTCAAGTCCAGAAAAATTCAAAAGCCTCCTAAGTCTAGGAATTGCAGAAGTGATTGTAAAACCTTTTGACCCGTGGACTCTCCCTTTGCAAATTCAATCGGTTTTGAGCCGATACCGAGAAAAACACAATCTAGGGAAGTAGAAGTAACAGGCTACCCGCTCTGGTTTGCATTTTTCAAATTTAGCTCCTTCCGCAATTACTTAAAAAAATTGACCTATATACATTTATAATAATAATCGGGTTTTAAGAAAAAAACCTTAGGTGTCTATCTATGCGCGCTATGATTTTAGAAGCTCCTCAAACTCCTTTGAAATTATGCGAGGTCCCTATTCCTGAACCTCAAGAAGGGCAGGTTCTTTTAGAGGTCAAGGCTTGCGCTGTTTGCCGTACCGATTTACACATTATCGATGGAGAGCTTCCTCCCCCTCGATTGCCACTGATCATGGGACACCAGATCGTAGGGCAAGTGATACGACAAGGCCCCAAAGCAAAACGGTTCAACATCGGACAGAGAGTCGGAGTGCCATGGCTTTCCAAAACCTGCGGGCAATGCCGTTTTTGTCTGTCTCATCGAGAGAATCTTTGCGAAGCAGCTTTGTTTACAGGGTATCATCTTAATGGGGGTTTCGCGGAGTTTTGCACGGCAAATGAGGATTATTGCTATCCTTTGCCAGATCATTATTCAAATTCCCAAGTAGCGCCTCTTCTATGCGGAGGATTGATCGGCTTTCGGGCTCTTGGCATGACAGGGACTGCCCAAAGGCTCGGTTTTTATGGATTTGGCGCGTCTGCTCATATTTTACTACAAATTGCCAAAGACCAAGGAAAAGAGGTCTATGCATTTACGCGTCCTGGAGACGCTCCTGCGCAAAGTTTAGCCAAAAAATTGGGAGCTGTTTGGGCAGGGTCCTCAGAAGAGAGACCTCCTGTATTACTCGATGCCGCGATTGTTTTTGCTCCCGTTGGAAAATTAGTTCCTGGGGCTCTTCGATCAATTGACAAAGGAGGATCTGTTATATGTGCTGGCATTCACATGAGCGATATTCCTTCTTTCCCTACGAACTTATTTACGGGGAGCGGAGGCTACTTTCTGTAGCCAATCTCACGCGCAAGGATGGAGAAAAGTTCTTTGAAATTGCCTCCGGTCTTTCGATCCAAACTCAGGTGGCAACATATCCTCTTGAAGAAGTAAACAGGGCATTAAGTGATCTTCGAGAAGGGAAAATTACGGGATCCGCTGTGATTGTACTATCAGATTCATAGAAAGAAAATGAGAAGGCTCCCTTATAGGAAGCCTTGAAGTACATCGGATTAATTTGACTTGATTTTAATTTTTTTGTTCTGAGAGTCCTGAGCCTTTGAAAAAGAAATCTTCATGACCCCATCCTTAAAGGTAGCTTCCGGTTCTTTTTTCTCGTCAACTGCACCAGGAACCTGCACTCGATAAGAAAAAGAACTAGATGCTTTTCTATAGAACTTCTTTTTCTTATCTTCCTCTTCTTCTTTTTTTTCTCCATGAATCCAAAGCATCCCTTTTTCAAAAGTCACTTCGATATTATCAGGCTTCAGTCCAGGAAGATGAGCTTCTACATAAACGTGATCCTTATCTTCAGAAACAGCAAGCCCTGATTGATGGTTATCTTCAAATCCCCACAAATCATCTTCAGACCAAGGGAAAGTTACTGGAAAATTTAAAAATCTTCGTAAAGCGGGTAATCTTTCATTTTTGTCGGACATAATCTATCTCCTTATTGATAGCACTTAAATATTTTTTAATATAAATAATCCTAAAAACCAAGGGGGAATTTTTGGAGAGCTAAAACCGAACCTCCCTCCGTAAATGAATAGGACCTACCTCTTTCGTTTGCGCTTTTCATGGCTTGCGATGATGCTGCGAGTCTTCATGACGCTGTCGGGGCTTAAGCTAATACTGTCGATTCCACAATCGACTAGAAATTTTGCAAATTCAGGATAGGTAGAAGGAGCATCTCCGCAAATCCCGATTTTACGTTTTCTTTTTTTAGCAACTTCGATCACATGCTTGACCATGCGCTTTACAGCTTCATTACGTTCATCAAAGATATCTGCCACAAGCTCACTATCTCGATCGACACCGAGGGTCATCTGCGTTAGATCATTACTGCCTATGCTAAAACCATCAAAGATATCACAAAACTGATCGGCTAAGATCACATTGCTAGGAATCTCACACATCACATAGACCTCTAAGCCATTTTTTCCTTGTACAAGGCCATTTTTTTTCATCACCTGAATCACTTTTTTTCCCTCATCGGGAGTTCTACATACAGGGATCATGACTTTTACATTGATCAGGCCAAATTCATCTCGCACCTTTTTGATAGCTTTGCACTCCAGTGCAAAGCCTTCTTTGTACCCTTCTTTATAATAGCGGGAGGCGCCACGCCAACCGATCATCGGATTTTCTTCTTTAGGCTCAAAATATTTCCCTCCGATGAGGTTTACGTATTCGTTCGTTTTAAAGTCGCTGAAACGCAAAATGACATCACGTGGGTAAAAGGCTGAGGCTATGATCGCAATGCCCATAGCGAGCTTATCAATGAAAAACTGCTGTTTATCGGGATAGCCGGCCGTTAGTTCATCGATTTGCTTGCGGATTTCTGGATCCTTGACCTCATCAAACTTCACAAGAGCCATAGGATGGATGCGGATGTATTCAGTGATAATAAATTCCTCACGGGCAAGCCCCACTCCATCACTTGGCAAGAAACTTAAGGCAAATGCCTCGTCAGGATAACCGACATTGATCATGATCTTTGTTTTAGGATTTGGGATTTTTTGTGTGTCGATTTTATCGACTTGGAATTTAAGAAGCCCCTCGTAAATGATCCCATGCTCGCCGGCTGTGCAGTCGGCGGTGATGGGCTGCCCCGTTTTGATCACTTCTGTGGCATTATTTGTTCCAACAATACAAGGGAGCCCAAGTTCACGGCTGACAATAGCTGCATGTGAGGTTCTTCCTCCGCGGTTTGTTACAATGGCTGAGGCTATGCGCATGATGGGCACCCAATCTGGATCTGTCATATCTGTGACCAAGATTTCACCCGCCTTAAATTCTCTCATATCTTTAACATCATGGATGATATGTGCCAGTCCCTGGCCTATTTTGCTGCCGACACTTTTGCCTGTTGTCAGCACTTTTCCTTTTTGGAGTAGTTTGTACTCTTCTATGATATTGAGATTCTTCCTCGATTGCACGGTTTCCGGACGCGCCTGCAGAATATAAAGCTTGCCGGTGATCCCATCTTTTGCCCACTCCAAATCCATGGGGGTCCATCTTCCATTCTTCTTACTGTAGTGATCTTCGATGTCGATTGCCCACTTGGCAAGTTGTAAAACATCCTTTTCGGTGATGCAGAATTTTATTCTGTCCTCCATAGGAGTTTCAACCTTCTTCACACGATCCGGCCCCTTTTCTGCATAGATCATCTTTATTGCTTTATTGCCAACTACCTTATCTATTAAAGGCTTGTAGCCTTTTCTTAGAGTGGGCTTAAAAACATAAAATTCATCGGGATTCACAGCTCCTTGCACAATGCATTCTCCGAGGCCATAGCTGCCCGTGATAAAAACGACATTGGAGAATCCTGTCTCCGTATCGAGTGTAAAAATAACCCCAGCACTTCCTACATCGGAACGGATCATTTTCTGAACGCCAATGGAGAGGGAAGTGGTAAAATGATCTATTTTGTTCTCACATCGATATGCAATAGCGCGGTTTGTGAAAAGGGAGGCAAAACAACGCTTGCAGGCGTTGAGAAGCTCTTTCTCTCCAGAAATATTTAGAAAAGTTTCTTGCTGGCCGGCAAAGCTCGCTGTGGGCAAATCTTCCGCCGTAGCAGAAGAGCGCACTGCCACATCAGCATTTTTCATCTGATATTTTACCGATAACTTATGATACGCAGAAATAATAGCCTCTTGCAAATCGGCCGGGAGATCGCAATGAAGAAGGATGTCCCTTGCTTTTTGCCCAGCCTTTTCCAACGCTTGCGCATCACTGGGATCTAATCCATGCAATGTAGCTTTTAGCTCGGCAAGGGCGCCTTTCTTTTCAAGAACGTACTTATAGGCCGAAGAGGTGATAGCAAAGCCATCAGGGATGGGTACTTTTTTTTTCTTCAGGCGGCCGTACATTTCTCCGAGAGAAGCATTCTTGCCGCCCACAAGGGCAATATCTTCAATACCAATTTGATCAAACCATAAAATATAAGGCTTTGGCTGCGGCTTTTTCATGACTATCCTCTTAATGCTAGTAACTTATAGACACCACTTCTCTCCACTGCCTTTCCAGCTCTGTCCTATCATCCGGATGAGCAATATTGATAAGGGCCTTGGCCCTTTCTCCAAGGGTTTTTCCAAATAGGTCTGCAATGCCATATTCTGTTATCACATAGTGGACATGGCCGCGCGTTGTCACAACGCCGGCCCCTTTTTTTAGGGTGCTGACAATTTTGGATTTCCCTTGGTTGGTGCGGCTGGAAAGAGCAATGATTGCCTTGCCGTCTTTTGAAAGAGAGGCCCCTCTCATATAATCGATCTGCCCACCCACACCTGATATAATATGTGTTCCTACTGAGTCGGCGCAAATTTGCCCCGTCAGGTCAATCTCTGCAGCTGAATTTATCGCGACTACCTTAGGATTTTTTCCGATGATCTGGGGATTGTTTGTAAAGGCCACATCCAACTGTACAAAAGCTGGGTTGTCGTGGATAAAGTCGTAAAGTTTGCGTGTGCCGATAGCAAAAGTAGAAACAACCTTTCCTGGATGTATTATCTTCAGAGAGTTATTGATAGCGCCACATTCTATGAGAGGTAGAAGAGTATCGGAGCATACCTCCGTATGAATTCCTAAATTTTTATGATGTATCAATTCGGATAGCACGGCATGAGGGATTTTCCCAATGCCCGTTTGTAGAGTGGACCCATCATCTATCAAGCTCGCGACATATTTTCCGATCTTTCTCTCTAGCTCGGTACCTTGAGGTGATTCTTCTTCCAAAATAGGAAGGTCTACTTCAACACTGTAGTTGATCTTGCTGACGTGAATAAATCCATCGCCATGGATTCGGGGCATCTGTCGATTGATCTGAGCGATAATTATAGGGGCAGTATCCACTGCCGCTCGCGCAACATCCACACTTGTGCCCAGAGTGCAAAATCCATGTCGATCTGGTGGTGAGACGTGTATGAGCGCTACATCTATAGGTCTTTTTTTCAGGCGGAATAATTGAGGGATTTCAGATAAGAAGCAGGGTAAATAATCTATCTCTTCATAATTAAGAGCATGCCTTACATTCGGGCCAACAAATAAGTTAACCGCCCGAAAACTTTTCTTAAAATCTTTCCTGCAGTGAGGGACATCTCCCATCAAATGGATATGGATCAATTCTACATTTTCAAGCAGAGCTCTTCTTTCATAAAGCGCATCGAGCAAAGACAAGGGAGTAGCGGCGCCTCCATGTACAAATACACGAGATCCAGAAGAAATACACGCTACAGCTTCTTGGGGTGAAGATACCTTCTGCATACACCTGCCTTTTCTATAACTTGCTTATATGGCAGGGACCCATTTGCAGCAATGCAAATTAATGGAATATTTTCAGCAAACTCATAAAGCCTATAATAAGACTAAACATCGAAATAGTAAGGCCAATACCACGTGATAAGACAATTGATGTCCTATCGGCACGTTGAATGAGTGTTGAGACAAATAAACCATTTAACCCATCTGACATCATCATGCCGAGCATGAAGAAGACACCTAAAATACCGGAGAGCAACCAGCCGGAGAGCAATGAGGCCGAGATAGAAAATAGAGCTATTTGACTGACGGTATCAAAGGAGAAGGCAAAAAGAGCCCCTATCATAGTGATCAAGAAGGGAGTGGATTTTTTACCTGTAATCTTCCTTGCTATGAAACTCTTTATCCCTACAGGCATATTCGTGGATGGTGAACTTTGAAAGACATTCCAAAGATTGAGCGCGCCAAATACCACTAAAAAGAAAATCGATATCCAATTGCCACATCCTTCAAGCCACTCTGGAACATGCGCTTGTACAAGACCTCCACCAACAATTAAGCTGACTAAGATTACCACAAGGCCATGGCCTAGAGAAAATAAAAAACCAACCATTTTTGATAGTAGTCGATTGTCTCGAACCGTTCTTGTAAGGGCGTCGATTGTTGCGAGATGATCTAAATCGAATCCATGCCTAATCCCCAAGACCAGAGCCATAAAAACCATCAATTGCCATGAAGTGTCTGTGTTCATCTTTTTTTCCTAATTAGTGATTAACAAATACGTGGAAGTTGGTCTCCCACAAGCCTGTAGAGATAGCGCTCGGTTCCAAAAGCATTTTTTAGTGCTACACCGGGCGATGAGGATGCAGATAGTACATGTCCAATGAGGCCCGCCTCCCCTTCTGAGAATCTCTGCATGATCTTTAACGCTTGCGTCGCCTGATTTTCAGGAACAAATGCAATAAAACGCCCTTCATTTGCGACATATAAAGGATCAAATCCTAAAATTTCACATGCGCCATATACTGCCTCGCAGACCGGGATAGACTCTTCTTCCACAAGAAAATCCATTTTTGAGGTTTCTGATAATTCTACGAGCGCTGTAGCAAGTCCCCCACGTGTGAGATCACGAAGGCAATGCACAATGACCCCCTCGCTTAACAAGGCCTCTATAGTGGGGAATAGGGATGCGCAATCGCTGATCAGAGGAGAGGAAAATTCAAGGCCTTCCCGCTGCGCCATGATAGCCATTCCATGGCGACCGATGTCGCCACTGAGAATAATCATATCGCCAGGGGTTATTTGACGAGGATTGATTGGATAATCGACCATGCAAATGCCGATCCCGCTTGTATTGATGAAAATATTATTTCCAGCTTGCCTTTCGATGACTTTGGTATCCCCTGTAACGATTCGCAGAAAGTTTGCAGCAGCTTCGTTTTTCATAGATTCTACAACGCGCTTTAAGTGGGCTTGTAAAAAGCCCTCTTCAATGATAAAGCCACAGCTTAGGTAGTAGGGCCTGGCCCCACACATCGCTAAATCATTCACTGTGCCAATTACGGCAAGCTTCCCAATATCGCCCCCAGGAAAGAAGATGGGTTGTACTACATAAGAGTCCGTTGAGAACACGATTTGGTTTGAGGGCATATTTAGGACCGCGCCATCATGCAACATGGATAAATGCTCATTGGAGAATGCGGGAAGAAAAATCTCCTCGATGAGACGGCTTGTAAGCTTGCCACCGCTTCCATGCGCTAATGTGATGATCTGCTCGTCTTCTAATGTAAGCGGACAGGAGTAATTCTGCATCATAGGAGATCCTCTTCAAGCTAACTTTAATTTAGAATATTGATAATAGGCAGAACAGGCCCCTTCTGTGGAAACCATCGGCGCCCCAAGAGGATTTTCAGGGGTACATTGTTTGCCAAATAATGGACATTCGCCTGGCTTTTTTTTACCCTGAAGGACAAGACCACTGATACATCCGTTGTCTATAAATAAGAGAGGTTTTTCGATAGGAAATCGGGTGGCGGCATCGTAGCCGGCATATTCATCCTGCAGTCCAAGGCCACTTGAAGCAATAACACCGATGCCTCGCCACTGCCTGTCGACTGTCTTAAATACAATCTGTAGAATATTCTGTGTATGCACATTGCCAGGCTCTTTCACACTACGCGCATATTGATTCATAACACAGTATTCATTGTTTTCTAGCTGCTGAACGCAAAGATACAATCCTTGTAAGATATCCACTGGCTCAAATCCTGTTACCACAATAGGTGTTTGGTAGTTGCTCGCTAAAGCATGATACTGGCTATAACCTGTGATCGTACATACATGCCCCGCTGCTAAGAAACCTTGCACTTCATTGCCGGGCGATTGGAGGATAAATTGTAGAGCCGGGGGAACGAGTACATGGGATGCCAGAAGAGAAAAGTTTTTTAAGCCCAGCTGTTTGGCTTGGTATACTGCCATGGCATTGGCTGGGGCGGTTGTTTCAAATCCCACAGCAAAAAGGACAACTTGTTTATTAGGATTTTTTTCCGCAATTTTTACGGTTTCTAAGGGAGAATGGATGATACGGACATCAGATCCCCTGGCTTTCATAGTAAGAAGGTCTGTGTGAGTGCCAGGCACGCGGAGCATATCTCCAAAAGAGCACAGAATAGTATTTGGCTCTGCAGCGATATGCAAAGCATGATCGATCAGATGAATAGGCGTGACACATACAGGGCAGCCGGGCCCATGGATCAAACGAATTTTCTTGGGTAGTAACTCATGCAGGCCATATTTCATTATAGAATGCGTTTGCCCCCCGCAGACTTCCATAATCGTCCAAGGCTTTGTCGTGATTTTATGCAGGGCCTCAGACAGATTTCTCACTAGATGGGGCTGCCGATATTCATCTACATATTTCATGAAAGAGCTCCCTCTAATAAATCTAGTGTATCCTGCGCTGCTTTCTCATTTAAAATACTTATAGCAAAGCCCACATGGACAATGACGTAATCTCCGACTTTCGCTTCGGGGGTATAAACTAAACATACCGATTTTTTAACTCCCGAGAAGTCCACCTCTCCCATCGGAAGAGAAGAATCATGGGTGATAGATAGAATTTTTCCTGGCAGTGCTAAACACATCTTTCTTGCCGCCTGATTTTATATAAACTCCCCATGATCTGTCCTGCTGCGAGCCCCTCATCTCCCGGGGGAATTTGGTGATGCCAAAAAGGGGTAAAACCCGATTGCCTTAGCTGAATAATCGCCATTTCGGCAAGAAGCTTGTTTTGCATAACGCCACCAGTTAGTAGTACATTTTCTAGGCAGGCCCTTTGGGCAAGCTTAACCATAACCGCAGCCAGTGCATGATGAAAAGCAAAAGCAATTTCTGCTAAGGCGATCCCATTTATTTTATCTTGCAATATCTGCTGTATCATGCCTTGCCAATCTATCAGCCAAAGGCCATTTTCTTTTAGTAAATTGATCGTGTAGCGAGGTGATTCATTTTTAGCTTTACTTGCCAGGGCCTCTAAAGCAAGGGCTGCATCCCCTTCAAACTGGCTGATAAAGCAGCAATTTAATAAGGCGCTCACAGCATCAAAAAGGCGACCCATACTGCTACATACTGGCGCATTTATCCCCCGGCTCATAGTGGCTGATAAAATATTAAATTCCTCATCAGTAAAAGCCTCTTTTATCCAGGTTTGATAAATGGGCGGCATTTTCGATCCAAAGATAGCATGCAATACCCCCAAGGCTGAGCGGCGTGGCTCTTTGATCGCCTTCTCTGCACCTGGCAACCTAAAGGGATAGAGGCTTGCAAAACGCTCCATGCCCCCTTCTGTAACAACGAATGACTCAGCTCCCCAGATCGTATGATCATCGCCAAGTCCTGTCCCATCCCAAGAAAAGCCAAGTAGCGGAGGGGCCATCTGATTGTCCAACATACCGGAATAGACATGGGCCTGATGATGTTGTATAGCAACTGCTACGATTTTGCGCCTTTGCAAATAGCGGCTTGTGTAAAACTCTAAGTGTTTATCACATACTCCCGCAGAGGGAGTCATGTTTAATAATGTTTCCCAGCTTGTAACTTCCTGGTCATAGGCCTCGCAGGCATCCTTAGAATCTAAATTCCCCATGTATTGACTTAGATACACTCGGCGGTCCTTGGCAAGCGCAAAGCTATTTTTCAGGTGGCCTCCCGTGGCAAGTAGGCATGTAGAGGGGGGAAGATGCTCTGGAAGAGCTGCTACATAAGGAATGTACCCTCGGGCGCGCCGGAGGATCATAGGATCTCCGGCAATAATTTGAACAACTGAGTCATCGAGCCTATGCATGATACGGCGATTGTGAACTAAAAAGGCATCTGCCACATCGGAGAGCTGGGCAAAGGCCTCTTGCTCGGTAATGCAAAGGGGCCTTCCTGAAATATTGCCACTTGTCGCCACAAGAGGACCCTTTAGAGCGCTTAGCAATAAAACCTGCAGAGCGTTATGAGCCAGCATAACTCCATAATAGGGACTCTCAAAAGTGACGCAAGGGGCGATCTCATCTGGGAGATGTAGTTTTTTTAGTAAGACTATGGGAGCTGCAGGAGACGTTAACACTTGCTCAGCTGTTGGACAGATGTGAGCGATTTGTTTGGCGTAAGAAAGGTCGGGGACAAGAAGAGCAAAAGGTTTTTTTGCCCTTCTTTTAAGCAAACGCAGACGCTGCACAGCCCCTTCATTTGTCCCATCCACTAAGAGCAAAAAGCCCCCTGTGTTTTTAACAGCAACTATTTTCCCTTGGCGCAAGTACTCGATTGCAATAGTAATAGCTTCTTGCTGGCCGGAAAGTAGTTTTTTCTGAGGATCTAGCATTCTTAATTCAGGGCCACACGTAGGACAACAATTTGTTTGGGAATAAAAACGGCGGTCCGCCGGATTGGTATATTCTTTTTGACAAAGATCGCACATGGAGAAATCTGTCATCGTGGTATTTTCACGGTCAAAAGGCATGCGTAAAAATAAGCTGAACCGAGGGCCACACGTCATGCAATGCAAAAAAGGATATCGATAGCGACGACTCCTTGGATCAGATAACTCCTGCAAACATAGCTGGCAAATAGCGCTATCTGGAAGAAGAGCGAGAGTTGTATCCGATTGGCTTTTACTCGTAGCGATTTCAAAGCTTTTGCATTCGTGCAATGGGGCATCTACTATTGTGATCTCAGAAATAACAGCTCGCGTAGGTTTTGTGGCGACTAGATTGTTCTGAAAATTGACAAGCTCTACTATATCTCCTTGGACATCGATGTCCACACCCATATTGGTATTTCTTATATGGCCGGAAAGACGATGCTGATTTGCCAGGCGATACACAAAAGGTCTAAAACCAACTCCCTGCACAGAACCGGAAATCGTGATGAGGAGTCTTTTGTAATCGGGCTCAATTTGCAACATCGATGCTCTTTAGAACAACTATTGTAGCATTTGGGTCATTGATATCTTGAGATTCTTCCGCTACGATTTCAGCATTTTGGGCAATAGTTCCAAGGGCTGCAATGTCAAAATGCTCTTTAAAATGCTCGGCAGACATATGGGAAAGCGCTCCCAATTTCACAGACACCTTGACTACTTTATCAGATTTCTCTTCTTTGGCTAGCTGAAGGATTTTACGGATTAAGTTATCCATTAAACTTTTTTCGTGCATGGGTGAATATCCTCTTCGGTTAAAATTTTTTGAGCTACAAGGCGAGTAGCCTGAGCTACCGGGGGTGACATAGTTGCGCTTATATTATAATGATCGCCATTTATAGCATAAATGATCAGCTTAGGAGGTAGTTGGTCTAAGGTTTTAGCAAGGGCAATAGCTTGGCCAAGGCCAAAGCCATGTGTCGAGGTTTGGGTGCTGTCCTGTGGTATAGGATGGACGCGCGCATCGAGGCGCTGCCAGGAGCCCGGAGAAGCGTCCCCACTGCAAGCATCTATTACATAGACCGTGGAGTAACTAGCAAACACATCTAAGAGCTCTGCGATATCCCCTCTTATCTTAGAGAGCTTTACACAAGCGTTGACTTTTCCTTCCAGCTCATCAATAACGGCCCATCCGGCGCCGTCGTCGCCCCGAAATGGGTTACCTATGCCGATCACAAGAATATCACCCATGCACCCGCTCTAATTTAAGAAAATGGGCGGAACAGGAAATACATGGATCATAATTGCGTATGGCTTGCTCACACCTCCATCTTAGCTCTTCATCCGGCATAGATAAGTTATTACTTACATACTGGAATAAATCTTCCTCGATGGTCTTTTGGTTTTGTGAAGTGGGGGGAACGATTATAGCATTTGTGATAAGACCTTGTTCATTGAGATCATAGCGGTGATATAATAGTCCACGCGGAGCTTCAGTCGCCCCATACCCCGTAGCCGCCCGTTTTTCAATGCTTACCGACGCCGGCTGTTTTTCTGAGTCGTACTCCTGAATAATACGCAACGCCTCATCAAAAGCATAAAGGATTTCCAGCGCTCTGATAATAATGCTGCGAAAGGGATTGTAACACTGCGCTTCAAAGCCAATAGTTTTTATCATGTCTTTTACAATAGGCGATAGTTGCTCCTGATTTAGGTTATAACGCGCCATAGGACCTACTAAATAAGATCCTTTGTTTTTCATCTTTGCATGTAAAGCCGTGCTATGTGGAACATGGCTTTCCTCAAAATGCAGATCAAAATCCTCCACCTTTACCTTGAGCCCTGATGTTGAGGTGATGAGCCCTCTTGCAATCGGATATTCATCCGGGTGGGATAAAGCGACACATTCATAGGGCTTTTCTAGTAAGGGGAAGGTAAACTGACTCACCCATAAAACTGTTTCCTGCGCGTCATCGCGAGCTTGTTTTAAGATCTCTGCAAGCTTTAGCAACTGCGCTTTTTGCGGCAACTGGTAAAATCCGCCCACTTTGACATTTATAGGATGGATCTCTCTTCCTCCCAATAAACGGATGATTTCATTGCCAGCTTTCTTGATGCGCAGCCCTCTTTTCAGAACATTTTGGTAGTTCTTGGCCATTTGGATAGCATCTGGATACCCTAAGAAATCGGGTGCATGAAGCATGTAAACATGTAAGGTATGGCTTTCAATCCATTCTCCGCAAAAGAGGAGCCGGCGTAGCTGATGCAGGTATTCGGGAAGGATTGCTCCTAAAGCGTTTTCCATGGCATATACTGCGCTCATCTGATAAGCGACAGGGCATATTCCGCAGATACGAGCTGTAATGTCGGGAGCATCGAAGAGTTCCCGTCCGCGCAGAAGAGCTTCAAAAAAGCGTGGGGGCTCGAATATTTTGAGTTTAACATCTTCGACTTTGTTGTCCTTTGTTTTGATATACAAGGACCCTTCCCCTTCTACTCGGGCCAAATAATCCACGTGGATCGTCCGTGATTTTGTCCCCACTTTAACTTTAAATTCTTTATCAGAGTCTTTATTGCTCATACTGTTTGCTTGCCTCTTGAAAAGCATCTGCTGCACAATTGAAGTTACGTAAGAGGCCTTTTATAGACTGCGCCTCCGTATTGAATTCCTTCTCCCACCAACGTGTCAATGCTAGAGGATTTGCTGTCTCCTTGGGACCATAACAGCCATAACAGCCCCGTTGATAGGAAGGACATATGGCTCCACATCCTGCATGAGTTACGGGCCCAAGACAAGGAATCCCATAGGCCACTGTCACACAGATATTCCCTTTCTTTTTGCATTCGGTACAGACGCTACTGCTAGAGATGGAGGGTTTTTTGCCGGTAACGAAACTTGTGATCACTTCCAATAATTGGTATTTGTTGATTGGACAGCCTTGCAGTTCAAAGTCAACCTTTACATGCTTGGAAATCGGTGTAGAAGAGGATAATGTACTGATATATTCGGGCCGTGCATAGACAATTTGCTTGTAGTCTTCGATGTCGGCGAAATTGCGCAAGGCCTGAATACCCCCGGCTGTGGCGCACGCTCCGATGGTAATCAGCACCTTGGATTGTTTGCGAACCTCTTGGATTCTTTCTCTGTCATGTTCTGTAGTAATCGAGCCCTCAACTAAAGAGATATCGTAGGGGCCGGGTATGATGACTTTAGAGGCTTCAGGAAAGTTAGCTATTTGCACAATTTCAGTGATGGCAAGTAACTCATCTTCGCAATCTAATAAAGATAGTTGGCACCCATCACAAGAGGCAAACTTCCATACGGCTAGTTTGGGGAGAATTTCTTTGATTTGAGCCAATTTGAAGTTCCTTAATAGTTAGCCAAGTTTTGAGAGGCTCATAAGAAAATACGGGGCCATCCTTACATAAAAAATAGGGGCCATATTGACAATGTCCGCAAAAGCCCACAGCGCATTGCATATTTCTTTCCATCGACAAGTAGATCGCGCGTTCATCGATTTCCGTGCGCAGTAACTCATGGATCGCAAATTTTATCATGATTTCAGGGCCGCAGACAAGGACTTGGGTATTCTGAGGGGCTGTCAAGTATTTGGAGATCAATGTTGTAATGACTCCTACATGTCCCCGCCAGCTTGCATCGGCCCGGTCCACGCTTACCTTCACCTCAATTCCTTGTCTTTCCCATTGTTGCAACTCTTCTTTATACAAAATATCTTCTGGAGTTCTCGTCCCGTATAATAGGGTGATCTTTTTGTATTGCTTGCGATGTGCTGCCAGATGAAATAAAGCGGGACGAAGAGGAGCGAGTCCCAATCCTCCAGCAATGACCAAAACATCACAATCTTTTTGAGAAAGAGGCCAATGCGTTCCAAAAGGACCACGGACACCTATTTCATCTCCCTTTTGTAATTTTTGCATGGCCTTTGTTACGGCACCCGCTAACCGTATGGTATGGACGAACTCCCCTTTTTTGGATGGATCGCCGCTAATCGAAATGGGCACCTCGCCAAATCCAAAGAGGTATAGCATATTAAATTGACCGGGCAAAAAAGAAGGAGCTTCCCCTTCCTTCGCAGATAATGCAAGGCTAAAGACATCTTGCGACTCTTGCGTAACTGATTGTATTTGGTATACTTTTGGCAATAGCATGAGTTGTTCTACTTATTATCTCCGTATACGTCTAGCAAATGCAGTAAGACGGCATTCTCTCGCATCACCATCACTTGTACAAGATGTTTCATAAGTTTAAAACCCAAACGAGGGTCATTCTCACATTTTTTCCGCAAACAAGCTCCATCGATAGCTATCGCTCGCGTAGCGCATTGAGCCTGCGCTGAAGCAGTCCACTGATACGGAGGGATAAGCCACGACAATCCCACTATCTCGTTAACACCTAGTGTTTGGAATATAAAGGGCTTTCGAGGAGGAGCTCCGATGGACAGAGCGACCTGACCATCGCGGAGCAAATAAAATTCATTAGCAGCGTCACCGGAACTTGCAATGACTTGCCCTTCTTGAAAATGGACATTTTTTCCACATCCGGCAATGAATGCCAAATCCTCAGGAGATAGCCCCTGAAAAAACGAATGTTCCTGTAAAATATCAGCTATTGTTTTTATCGCATTCATTTCTCAACTCTTGTAATTCTTCCGTTACATCGATACCGACAGGACACCAGGCAATACACCTGCCGCACCCCACGCATCCGGAGATGCCAAATTGATCCCACCATGTACCAAATTTATGTGTCAGCCATTGGCGATAGCGAGACTTTGCAGATTCCCGGATGCTGCCGCCATGAACAAAGGAATGGGACAAATTAAAACACGAGTCCCAACTTTGCCAGCGGTCGACCTGAGCTCCATCTAAGCTGACCTTATCCTCTGTATCGGTGCAAAAGCAAGTAGGACATACCATCGTGCAATTTGCGCAATTGATACAGCGCTCAGCCACTTTATCCCATCGCTTGCAATCCCAGCTGCGAGATAGCATCTCATGGACATTTTTATTGTCTACTCGGCGCACCATCTGTTCTATATTTTTCTCAATAAGTTGCTGGGCTATTTCACATTCTGTTTGACCCGCCGGCTTTAATGCCAGCTGATCACAAAGAGATCGTCCTATAGCAGAGCCCGCAGAGACGATAAAATAATGTTCTTTATCATTAATGATTTCAGTTAAAGACAAATCATACCCTTCTTCAACCTCCGGCCCTGTCCCCATAGACACACAAAAGCAGGTATTCACAGCTCTTGTGCAGTTGACAGCCATGATGAAAAGATTTTCTCTCCGCTGCTGATACTGCTTGTAGACAGCAAGCTTATTTTTAAATACTCTATCTTGGATAAAGATGGCATGAAGCTCGCAAGCACGCACGCCAATAAATGCCATTTTCTCAGTGATTGGTTCTGTTTCTTGGAAAACGACCATTCCATTGCTTTGCTTGCGGGCAGAAAACAGCTTTTCTGTAGGAGGGAAAAGATACTTTTTCCAGCTGTGGGGCCCGAGGTTATATCCAAAGTAGGCTAGGTCGCTACGACGTTTGAGCCGGTAATGTCCAGGGTCTTGTTCATCCATCCAACCGATCGGCAGATCCTGAGCAGATTGAATTTCATCATATATGATGACTTCGTTAGAAACGGTCGGCCCCAGCAGCTTATACCCATCATTTTTAATTAAATGGAGTAGTTGCTGGAATTGGTCTGTTGTACAGAGCAAATTTTTTCTAGTCATGCAAGTTGCTCTTTATTAAAGATGATGATTTCAAAAGAAGCATTATTTTTTGACATTATGCAGACTTTTTTTTTTGGGGAAAGACTAAAGTGGTTTGGGACTTTCCCGTTGTAAACATTTTTTAGATCCTCCTATAACGAAGGCATCAAACGAAAATCTATGAATAAAAATGGACTATTAGCACTCGAGGACGGAACGATCTTTTGGGGTGAATCTGTAGGAGCGGAAGGTTTTTTTGTGGGAGAGGTAATCTTTAATACCTCCATGACGGGTTATCAGGAGATTTTGAGCGACCCCTCTTATGCAGGGCAAATTATCAACTTTACCTGTCCCCATATAGGCAATGTCGGCATGAACGAACATGACATGGAGTCGAATCGACTGTGGCCCGGAGGAGTAGTGATGAAAGCGCTATCTAAAACTTCTAGCAGTTGGAGAGCTACCGGAGATTTACAAAGCTCTCTAAAAAACCAAAAGATTATTGCAATTTCAGGCATCGACACCAGAAAGTTGACTCACATTTTGAGAGAAAAAGGAACTCTAAGTGCCTGCATTATGGGTGGCCGTGTCGACCTGGAACTTGCTTTTGCACAGGCTCGCGCTTTTCCTGGCCTAAGTGGCAAAGATTTAGCTAAGGAGGTTTCATGTAAAACCCCCTACGAGTGGAAAACGGGCAAGACCCTTTCTCCATGGCATGTGGTGGTAATAGATTTCGGAGTGAAGAGCTCTATCTTACAAAATCTCGCTGATTCTGGATCCCATTTAACTATCGTCCCGGCCCAAACTTCAGCCGAGGAAATTCTCAAGTTAAAACCTCAGGGAATATTTTTATCAAATGGACCTGGTGACCCCGCAGCCTGCACATACGCCATTAACGAGATCCAAATCCTCATTGGGATGGCAATCCCCCTTTTTGGCATATGTCTAGGTCACCAGCTGCTAGCTCTTGCAAGCGGGGCTAAAACGATTAAAATGAAAAATGGCCACCATGGCGCCAACCACCCCATCCAAGAGATCGCGTCCGGTCAAGTATTCATCAGTAGCCAAAACCACGATTTTGTCGTTGAAGAAAAAAACTTACCTCCTTGCTTGGAAATCACCCATCGCTCCCTTTTTGATGGAACAATTGCAGGGCTCAGGAGAAAAGATAGACCCGCTTTTAGCTTCCAGGGACATCCTGAAGCCTCTCCCGGGCCCCATGAACTACAGATTCTATTCAAGCAATTTACCAGATTAATGGAGAGCTTGCATGCCAAAGAGAACTGACATTCACCACATCCTTCTCATTGGCTCGGGCCCTATTGTCATTGGGCAAGCTTGCGAATTTGACTATGCAGGCACCCAGGCATGTAAAGCCCTCCGTGAGGAGGGGTATAGAGTCACTTTGATCAATTCCAATCCAGCAAGCATCATGACAGACTTGGAGCTGGCCGATGTTACGTATATTGAACCCATTACCAAAGAGTTTGTAACGCGCATCATTGAAAAGGAAAAACCAGATGCCCTTTTAGCCACTATGGGCGGACAGACAGCTCTAAACATTGCGCTTGAATTAGAAAAAACAGGTGTTTTAGCAACCTATGGAGTGGAATTGCTGGGCGCTACAGCGCGAGCAATTGAGCTTGCAGAAGATCGCTCCCTTTTTCGCCAAACAATGCAAAGGCTCGGATTAAATCTACCCAATTCTGGGACCGCAAAAAATATAAATAAGGCCATGGAGATTCTCAATCTCATCGGACTCCCAATTGTTGTACGTCCCTCCTTTATTTTAGGAGGAAGTGGTAGCGGCATTGCGCATACCAAAGAAGAGTTTATCTCTTTATGTAACCAAGCATTTAGAACAGATCCCCATCAAGAGCTTCTTCTAGATGAAGCCCTGATAGGTTGGAAGGAGTTCGAAATGGAGGTAGTGCGCGATAAAAACGATAACTGCATCATCGTCTGCTGCATAGAAAACATGGATCCATTGGGGATTCACACAGGAGATTCAATCACTGTCACCCCGCCACAAACCCTTTCCGATAAAGAGTATCAAAAGATGCGCGATGCCTCCTTTGCTATTTTAAAAGCTGTTGACGTAGAGACAGGAGGAGCAAATGTTCAGTTTGCAGTCCATCCAAAAGAGAGGAAAATGGTCGTGATTGAAATGAATCCGCGTGTATCGCGCTCATCAGCCCTTGCTTCAAAAGCCACTGGATTTCCCATAGCAAAAATCGCTGCAAAATTGGCCGTAGGCTACACATTGCCGGAGCTGTCAATTGAACTCACTGGCAATCAAGTTCCAGCCTCTTTTGAGCCGACAATCGATTATGTCGTTGTCAAAATCCCCCGCTTTGATTTCGAGAAATTCCCCGGTTGTGAAGTGAAGCTTAGCACCCAAATGAGATCTGTTGGGGAAGCGATGTCTATTGGCAGAACATTTCAAGAAGCCCTCCTCAAAGGGATGCGCAGCATGGAAATTCCTTCCATTCCCCAGCTATTAGATCTACCCTCTGTGAAGCAAAAATTCAAAATACCGGGTCCCTTTAGACTTTGGGCAATTTTCGATGCATTTAGATTAGGCATGCCTCTTTTAGAAATTCACAATAAGACTCATATCGACCCTTGGTTTTTAAGCCAAATCGAGGAGCTTGTGCTCCAAGAAAAGGAGCTTTCTAAAAAAGACTTACCTGAACTATCAAGAGAGGATCTCTACCATTTCAAACAACTTGGATTTTCCGATGCTCAGCTTGGAAAATTCATTGGATGCCACGAAGAAGCAATCAAAAGCAAAAGAGACGAACTAAAAATCTTTCCCGTATACAAGCGTATTGACAGCTGCGGGGCTGAATTTTCTACATCAATTGCCTGCCTTTACTCAAGCTACGAAGAGGAGTGTGAAGCTCGCCCCTCGAATCGACCAAAAGTTATAATCTTAGGAAGTGGACCTTCACGTATAGGGCAAGGAATAGAGTTCGATTATAGCTGCGTACATGCCACTCAAGCCCTTAAAGAACTGGGCTTTGAGACTCTCCTTATTAATTGCAATCCCGAAACCGTTTCCACCGATTACGACTGCGCTGACAAACTCTATTTTGCCCCATTAACTGCTGAGGACGTCCTCGAAATTATCACGCTTGAAAACCCAATAGGCGTCCTTGTTCAATATGGAGGTCAGACTCCCCTTAATTTGGCACCGGCTCTTACAAAAGCCGGCGCTGCCCTTCTTGGGATGCCCCCCACCCTTATCGAACAGACAGAAGACCGCGCTCAGTTTCAGCAATTTTTACACAGGTTAGGACTTAAACAACCGAAGAACATCACCATCTACTCTTTAAAGGAAGGGATTATGGCTGCAAGCTCCATTGGTTATCCCTTAATCGTAAGACCCTCTTTTGTACTCGGCGGAAGAGCCATGTCTATCGTGTGTCATGAAAGGGAATTAGAAAAGAGCCTGCAAGGCGCCTTTGACGCAAGTTCTGATAAGCCTGTTTTGCTCGAGCATTTTTTACAAGAAGCAATTGAGGTCGATATCGATGCCATTTGCGATGAAAAAGAGGTCTTTATTCCTGGTATCATGGAACACGTAGAGCCTGCGGGGGTCCACTCGGGAGACTCAGCCTTCTGCCTCCCTCCCTTCCGTTTATCCGCTCCTATCCAAGAGGAGCTCGCGCTCCAGACAAAAAAAATCGCTTTAGAATTGAAGGCCGTTGGATTGATCAACATCCAATTTGCCATCCAAAATAAGGAAATTTACGTCTTGGAGGTCAACCCAAGAGCCTCGTCTAGTAAAAGTCGCAACACATTGCTTAATGGGTTTTTCTTTAAAGAGTCAGGGCTACGAAAAAACAAGCGAAATTCCCTTCTTTGCAGTCAAAGAAGCCGTCCTTCCCTTCTTAAAATTTGACAACGTCGATTCTCTTCTTGGACCCGAGATGAAGTCAACTGGAGAGGTAATGGGCCTTGGTAAGAGCTTTGCTGAAGCCTATGGCAAGGCCCAAATAGCCTCCGGATATCCCTTGCCAAAAGAGGGAAGCTGCGCTGTTTTAAGCCTACACCAAATAAGCCCTGATTGGATTGTAAACTTTGGAATCGATCTTTTGGCAATTCCACTCCAAATCTGCGCCCTACCCGCCACAGCTGCAATCCTCACCCATCACGATATTCCCTGCCAAATAATAGACTCAAAAGAGGTCTTAAAAAGAGCCGAAAAGGGAGAAATCGGACTCATCATTACCTTAGGGAAAGAGGAAGCTAACTTTACTGAAGGGTATGCCCTTAGGTATCTCGCAATCAGACACCACATCTGTCATGCTACGACAGCCAGCGCAGCCTGCAGCATCATTCAATCTTTGCAACTTAAAGGAAACTATAGCCTGGATTCCTTAAATCAGCTCATCGTCCAGGAGGTCTTATTTTAAAATTAATCCACGGATATTTCTTAAGCATGAGAGGCTCTAAAAAAAACATCTACTTTTTCTTCTTCATATTATATAGCTAAGAGATGACCTAGGATATTTATTTTATGCGTGCGTTTTTTGTGCTACTCCTACTCTTTGCAGATATCGCATGGACAGCGCCGTGTGCTGAAAATGATCCTAACTGCCCCTGGGCAGTTCTGTATTCTGAAGAGGAAAACTCTTCTTTAACTCGCTATAACCCTCTCATACTCGATCCGAATGTTCATCCCCCTCTAGAGCCCCTAAAAGCCCAAGGGATCTCCCTGTATGCAAAAGTAGACCTATTGGAATTTCTTAAGCTTACTAATCCTGCAGCTCTTCAGGATAAATTAGATTCCCTTATTGAGCAGGTCATACCGGACATTTTGCAAAAAGGATTTACGGGACTTTTTATCACCGGGCTTACCTCCTTGCAAGGGAGCGCTAAAAAAAGCCAAGTGGCCGTGCAGTGCGTTATGCTTATCAGCATGCATTTTCCCAAAGTCCCCCTTCTTCTATACCAAGCTCTATCACTTCTTCCCGATACTTCTCTTTTGATCCAAGGAATTATGGAATCCGCTATTACAAGCTCATATAATGCTAAGACAAACTCCTATTTTATTTTACCTAAAGAGACCCATCTGCAAAAAGTTGCGGCTTTAAAAAAAGTGCATAAGATCTACCCTGATCTCCAGATTTTTACACTGGACATTTGGGATCTGAAAGACACGGCCACCCTCAAAAAGATCTATAGTTTAGAAGAGAGCTATGGATTTCGTCCCTATGTCGCACCATACGGATTTACAACCCTTGCGGAGCGACCATGAAGTGGATTTGTTTACTCCTCTTTCCCCTCGCTCTTTTTGCAGACAATGCTCTACCGCGTAAAATTATCGGCTTTTGGGATAGTATTATCGACAAAACACCCGAAGACTCTCTCATTCACAGAACACTTGAAATGCCTTTAAACCATTTAGGGATCGATGTTATCTACTATGATATCCAGGCGCCTCTTCCCAATGTAACTGGGGAAGGTGACATCTTAGGGATCCTCCTCTGTTTTCAAGGGGCTACAAAAATGAAAAATCCCAAGGCCTTTATCGAGTGGGCCATTCAAGCAATCAATTGCGGAAAAAAAGTTATCATCATGGAAAACCCGGGATTTTTAGCAGATCTAAAAGGGGTCTATACCAGTGGAGATCTGCAAAACCGCCTCTATGAAAAAATAGGCTTTACCAATACACAAAAGTGGCTAGCTTATCCTTATGACTATGAAGTTCTCTCAGAAAGTAACAACCTTCTTGCCTTTGAAAGAAAGTATCCTCGTCTACTGGATGGCTTTTATAAGACTCGTGTCTTGGAGGGGCGGGCGCAGTCCTATCTACAAGTGGGGATCAAAGGCAAAGAAGAGACTCTTTCCGATCTGCTCATCATAGGCGAAAGTGGAGCCTTTGTCTCTCAAGGCTATGGAAATAACTACCTCAGCGCTTCGATACCAAGAGCAATAGGTTGGTATATTAACCCATTCGCTTTCTTTGAAAAGGTATTTTCTCTTGCAGGCAGGCCCATCCCTGATACAACTACGATGGCGGGTCGTAGGATCTTTCATGCTACTTGCCACGGAGATAACTGGAACACTGAAACAGCGATAGAAGAATATCAGGCTGAGGAAGTCTACTGCTCTGAGGTCATTTTAGAAAAAGTCATTCTTCCCCATCCCGATCTCCCCATTTCTGTAGGAGTCGTCGCAGCCGATGTCGATCCGGATTGGGCAGAAAGAAAAAAAAGCAGGGCTCTTGTAAAAAGATACTTTGCCCTTCCCCAAGTCACAGCCTCCTCACATACCTATAGCCATCCCTTTTACTGGGAATTTTTTAGGGAAGGGGGATCTGAAAAAGAGATCAGCTACTTATATCTTTATCCTTATGGATCTTGGCAAAGCAGCTTTATGAGCTGGGCTCACGCAAAGTCCTTTGCTCTGTTACATCCTAAGGAGTCCAAAGAAAAAAAATTAAAATGGGGATATGTCATCCCTAGAGCTTATGCCAGTGAGCCCTTCAGCCTCGATAAAGAGATCTCAGGCTCTATCGACTATCTCAATCAGTTTGCTTTGCCAGATGATAAGATCCCTCTCTTGATTTGGTCGGGAGACTCGCGCCCATGGAGCGCTGCGCTAGAGCTTTGTCACAAAGCCCATGTAACGCAATTTGGAGGGGGCTTTGTCCGTTTCGATCATGACTTCCCCTCTAATCTTTTTGTCTATCCAGTAGGAAGAAAACCTGGAGGATGGATCCAGATCTATGCTTCTGCTAATGCAGAAAATGCTTATACGGACAACTGGTCGGGAAATTTCTTCGCTTTTCAGTACCTTCCAATCACCTATCAAAATACGGAATCGCCCCGCCGCATCAAGCCGATGCATTTGTATTTTCACAGCTTTTCCGGGCAGTTTCTCGCAAGCGTTAATGCCATTAATCAAAACCTTACCTACATCAAATCGCAAGACCCGATCGCAATTCAAACGACTCGCTACTGCTCAATTGGAGAAGGCTTTTATTCTGTGGAGATAGAACCTACCGCAGAGCATGCGTGGAAAATCAAAAACAGGAAAGGACTACAAACGATCCGTTTTGATCATGCAGGTAGCAAAGGGATCGACTATGCTAAATCGGAGGGAATAGTAGGATCTAAAACATACCAAGATTCTTTATATGTCTATCTCGATGCAGCAAGTGATGCACCTATCATCGCTTTGCAAGAAGGATCTCTCTGCGCGCAGCCCTATCTCATCGACTCGAGCTGGGAAATTTACCAGCTCCAAAGAGAGGGAGAGTCCCTCTTCTTTACAGCAAGCGGCTGGGGAGCTCTTTCTATGCGATGGAAAATGCCAGTAGATGGAACCTATTCAATCTCTTCATCTTCTTTACATGAAACTTTAAGCTCCCAAACAAAAGATGGCATTTTATCCATCGAGCTTATTTCCCCCTTTAACACACCCATCGAGATCACGATCAAAAGGGGTGGTTTATGAGAACATTCTACGTATGGATCTGTTTTTTAAGCGTCGCAGGTATCGTCTTAAGCGTGTTTCTTTTTCCAACGCGTGGAGATCTTGCTCTCATCGATCTTAAATCAAAAAAATATTCCAGAGCAGAGCTGTACTATAAAGCAGAATATGCAAAGGGAAATAGCAGCGCTGATATCATCATCCCTTTAAGTCAGATCGAAGAAAAACTGGGGCATATCAACGAGTCCATAGCGCTCATTAAAGAATATATACAGAGCCATCCAAATGATGTGGAGGCTCTTGAGTTACTGGCTAGCCTCTATCAGATCAATCAAGAATATGAAGCCTATTTTACTGTACTGCTCCGTCTTGAAAAGCTGCAAGAGAGCAGCCGGACCCTCAAAGCCCTTTCAGATTACTATGAAGCATCCGGTGATAACCAGGCAAGACGCCTCGTCTTAGAAAAACTCGTGACAAAAGAAGAAGCCGAATCTATCGATTACCTACATCTTGCCCACTCCCAAGCAGAAAAAAAACACTATAAAAAAGCCGTTAACCTCTTAAGTCTTCGAAGAAAGCGATTTCTTCATGATGTTACGATCGATGACATGATATTTGAGGTATGGCTTGTCATGCAAATCAGCAAAGAAAAAGGGGGCGATCCTGAGTTGGAAAAAAAAGCCATGCGCATCCTTGCACATTACCTCATCCACAAAAATAAAACCGATATGGCCTACTATTCTTTAGGAACCGTTCAAGAGCACTATCCCAATCAAACCGGCTATTTTATTCAAGAGCTCCATCCTCTTCTTAGTAAACATCCCTCACTCGAAGTTGCCTCTCTAGCCATACTATGGGATCAAAGCTCTCAGCCAAAAAAAATATTGCAGAGGCTCATACAACTCTACTCCCAAGACTCTACAAGTCCAGAACTACAAAACCTGCTTTTCAATATTTTTATCGAAAAAAATGACTCCATTCTTCTTGTCGATATGATCAGAAGCTCTGATGTGGAAAGACTCGAAGATCGAACAGTTACAAGTCTTTTGATCCTTGGAGCTACCAAGGGAAATCCCCTATTTGCCAAAGAGTTGCAATGCGCCTACAAAGAATCTTACGTAAGGACCCATCCTTTCATTAGGGTAGAGCTTGCCATCGGAGCGCAAGATCCCAAAGGAATAGAAGAATTGCGGGAAGGGTTGCAGAATCACTCCTTCTCACAGGTAGAGAAGCTTTTACTTGTAAAACTTCTCGCAGCACAAGGGCTTGAAGGAGAGTCTTTAGCCCTAAACCAGCAGCTCATTCCCTACGAGGGACTGGAAGATTCTGATTTACTAGATCTAGCTCTCTCCTTTAATAAAATGAAAAAATCAGATGAGCTCTATAAGAGCATAGAGTCATCGATAGCTCAGATCGGAGAGGAAAAGGCAGGACCAGCCCTTGCTCTTTTAAACATCACACTCCACCGTTCAAAAAAAGCTGCAGCGTGGCTCTATACACAAAAAAATGTCGACTTTTCTACTCTTGCGCTACTGCAGGAAGCCGCGCAAAAGGAAAAAGAATATCCCCTCGCTTTGTATATCGCAAAAAGACAATTGCAAGCCTATCCCAGTCCGCTTTCGCAAGCGGACTATGGACTGGCTCTGGTCCAAGTGGGCAAGGTGGAAGCAGGTGTTACTCTATTAAACCAAGACTACCTACAAAATCCAGATGACTCTGATGTAGAAGCAACCTATTTCCAGGCGCTTGTCCTTGCAGCGAAGGCAAGTCCTCACTACCAAGGTCAGCTCCGAGAATTTATGCAAGAAAGAGAAAAGCTGGGACTGGTTCCTGTAGAAATGCTCCGAGATTTTGCCTATGCCTATCTCAGTACCCTAGATGAACCAGATAGTGCAGAAAAGCTCTTTGCCCGTCTTGCCAGAGGATCTTCTGTAGCAGGCGATGATATGCAGGCCCTCTTTTATCTATGGGGACCTCAAGTATCTGAGCAAAAAAAGCAGTGGATAGAAACACAAGCAAAAACAGCGAGCGATGAAGATTTTGGACCTTGGATGAAAGAGCTGATCTTCATAGGCGATTATGACATGGCCATTCAGCTATATAACCAAAGAAATTCCCCAAGCATTGAGGCCCATTTTGCCTATATGGACGCTCTTATTATACAAAAAAACTATCTCCCTGTAAGAAAGACCATCGATAAAGTCTCCTGTGAGAGCCTCACCACAGAGCAACTAACAAAACTGGCGGATTATGCAGAGGCCTCCCAGTATGTAGAAGGGGCTCAAAAGATCGCAGTAAAAATACAAAAAAGAAGCCCTAACGATCCGGCCTCATGGCAAAGACTTGCTAAGCTCTCTTATGAAGATGGGGATTACGAAGCCACCTCTTTTGCCCTTACACAATTCTTTACCCTCTGCAACCTAAGCTGCGATCAAAATCCCAATCTCTATGAAAGTCTCTTTGAACGTGCTGAAGTTATAGATCATAACCACAAACACTCAAAGGCCAAGAAATACTATCACCTGGCTTTAGCTGAGATCCATAAAGCTAAATATCCCACCTTTGCCATGCAAGAAAGAGAGGTCCTGATTTGGTATAAGCTAGGGAGTAAAACAAGAGCGCTGCGACTGATGTATAAGTTATATGAGCGCTCCGGTAGAGATCCAAATGTGGCCGCCTCCTTTGCAGGTATGCTCATGGATATGGCCTATCTCAAACAGGCGAAACAGCTCTTGAAAGAAACGCTTGGAAATGAGATCCACCGTGAAGATACCTGTAGTAAAATCAGAAGCAAAAAATGGAATTATGAAGTACCAAGTCCCAGCTGTCCTATCACTGAACTTTTCGAATGTGAAAGCGCTCCCCAAAATGAGCCTGAAAAAACATCCTGTCCCAAACCCCACCTGAGAGGAAAATGAAAGTAGCTCCCCTTTTCTTCTCTTTTTGTTTCCTCCTTGCCGGAGGCCTTCATGCCCAGCCAGATGAGGTTGACATGCCTGAAGATGCAGGGGTAGAAGACTTATCATTTTCCTCAGATGCAGAGCAGTATTTTTCAGAAGAGCTCTCTCTGCCAGGGGGTGAAGAGACGGCAGAAAACATCGAAAAAAGACTAAGAGCCACTCTTAAGATCGATACAAGCTACGAAGAAAATGGCGCATGGAAAGTGGTCTTTACCTTCCCAAAAAATGTCACCTTCACAGAAAAGTCCTCAGAACA
Organism: Chlamydiota bacterium; assembly: GCA_026398435.1. Lineage (GTDB taxonomy): Bacteria > Chlamydiota > Chlamydiia > Chlamydiales > Rhabdochlamydiaceae > VGMB01. The sequence goes on from JAPLSW010000030.1 coordinate 41,533, forward strand.
TTCGCTGTATCTGCATTTCAACCAAAACATAGACTCAAAAGACCTTCCTAGGATGGAAGAAAAGCTTGGCTTTCTTCTTAAATCTATTTCTACCGGGTATAACTCGCTGTATCTAGTCACCGAAAGAAATGCAACCTTTGCATCAGAGGCCTCGGGAGCTACTTTTACCCTTACTCTAACACCGGATTATACGGTAAAGCCGGCCCCCACCCCGTCACTTAAAACAGCGTATGCAAGACTCATGATGGAAAAGAGACACTATGTACCGGCACTCTGTGAAATTTTTTCCCTTCTTGAAAAAAAGCCGTGCGATAAAGATGTGCAGGTCCTGCTTGCGGACACCGAAGGGCTCCTGCCTCTTTGGAAAAAGCAAATGCAGACCTTTGACTCTCTTCAGGAGCAATATCCCCATGACGCAGATCTGCGGCTTCTCGCCGCAGAAGCTAAACTGCCCCATACACCCTTCATTCAGGTGGGATCGCAGGTTCAAGACACATTAATGCAAGCCACTCTCTTTGTCTTCCCTGTAAAGGGAGAGGCTGTTTTACAGTCCAGTCCACAAAATACACTCTTCGGAGGAATGCAATACCAACTCTGGGATGGGTATATCAACTCGCTTGTAAATACCCAAGGAAACTTAGTCTCCTTCCAGGGAGTAAGAAACCAGGGCAAAGTTTACCTAAGAAATGAAACAGATACAGGCAGCAGATATTCAGGATCCTTTTATATGCAAGAAGGGGGTGTTATCGGTGGCGGCGCTGAAGGCTCCTGGCTGTGGCCTATCGTGCAAGGGGATTTCACCGTAACTGCAGATTGGCACCGCCCCTATTGGGAAGTTTACGAGGCATATGCTTATCATGGCAGGGAAGATAAAGCACTCTTTAACATGAACTCCACCGTTAATAGACGTGTTACCTACAGTCTGGGTGGTGGTGGCAGAAGAGTGGGGATCGAAGGTACACCGACAGGATTCACCTCTGCTCTTGCTCAGGCACAACTCTTTTATTTCTGGAGCATAAAAAACCCCGATATTGCCTTTAATTATTCTTTTAATGCGGAATACATTCTCTACCTCAATCAGAAGACAGGAGCGGACGGCCTTCCCTACAATCCTGTCCCCTATCAGAGCTTCGAGCAACATACATTTCTTATCTACTTCTTTTATAAGCTCCGGCACCACTGGAACTTTACTTTATATGGGGGAGGCACCTTTAACCGCCTTGGGCTCAATAGCCCAACAAGTGGCGCCAGTGCCATCTATAGGAAGCCGACCCCATCCGGCCTTGAGATCGAGTTATCCGTTGACCAGTTCCCCAACACGGCCGCCGGCGGAGCGATCGCTATATTTTATACAGCCGTACTACGAGCGAGATTTTAGAAAAATGAGGACAACACTATGAATATCCCATTACCACCACCTAAATTGCTAGGTATACGAACCTCCGCCTGGAAAGAAATCATCTGTTTCTTTGTCCTATTATGTGGAGGAGCTCTTCTTTGGGGGACGCCTATCAACTTCTTTAAAATGTGCCTCCATCCCTTTTGGATCATCGTCCTAATCATAGCCGCGCAATATGGCACGGTGGAGGCACTCCTTGCCGCTTCAATTTCCGCGGCCATCTTACTCCTTGGTCCTATCCCTGTGCAGACGATATTACAAGACCGCTTTGAGTATTTTTTCTACCTGATTAAAACCCCTTTACTTTGGTTTGTAGCGGCGATTTTCTTAGGAGAGCTAAGGCTAAAACATATAAGGGAAACAGAATCCTTAAGACAAATTGCGATCCAAGCAGAAGAGAGAGAAAAAAAAGTAGCAGAGGCTTATAACGCACTGAAAAAAATCAAAGAGCTCCTCGAAATCCATGTAGCCACCGATAGGCAGACAACTCTTGAAGTGATCAAATCATTTAAAGAGCTAGAAAAATCGAATCCTAAAGAGATCCTGCAAGGGGCGATGGACCTGATCAAAACACTCGTAGCGCCTGAAAAGTTTTCTATCTTCCTTTTAGAAAAGGGCCTCCTGAAACTCATTTTATCCGAAGGATGGGAAGAGGGAGATCCCTTTGCTAAAGAGATCGAAGAAGACTCCCCCCTTTTTCAAGAAATCGTAGTAAACAAGCATATGGTACAAATCAATACCTCCGATCCAAAAATCTTAAATATTCAAGGTGTGCTCGCCACCCCGATCCTCTCCGATGAAGATGTAGTATTTGGTATGGTCAAAGTAGAGCAGATCCCTTTTCTTCGCCTAAGAATCCAAGAGATCGAGTCGCTGCGTATCATCGGAGAGTGGGTGGGAACCGCCTACAGCCACCACCTCCCCAAAAAGAAAAGGAATGGCGATGGAACAAGATAAGGAAACCGTATCTTCCATGAAAGCTGCCATGCCGTGGGGATGGCTGCTGCTATCTTTTCCCCTTCTTTTAATAGAAATATATCTTATTCTTTGGACAGGTGGGCTGCAGCATTCTGTATTGTTTTTCTCTCTCTGCCATCTCCTTATCTGCGCATCGTTTGGACCTTTTATCTACAGAAGCTATAAAAGGCAGCTAGATACCCGTTTTGCACTCATCCTGCTCCTTGCTACGCTCAGCACAGGACCCTTCGGTGTCGCTGGATGGATCTTCTTATGCCTGATCTATCCCCTTCTTGTTAAAGTATCTACTCCTATCGGAAAGTGGTTTTCAGATCTGTTCCCCGAAGGCAGCATCACACCCTTTGGACAGATCTATGAAAGGATCACCACAGGATGGGATGATTATAACCAAAGTGCTGAGGTCTCTTCCTTCGAAGACATCTTCTCTTTGGGAACCCTCTCCCAGAAACAAGCGGTGCTCGATGCGATCGTTAAAGATTTTATTCCCATTTATGTCCCCTTGTTAAAGCGTGCCTTAACAGATTCTTCCAACGCAATCCGCATTGAAGCTGCCTCTATCGTGGTTAAGATCGACTTCGACTTTCAGGAAGAGCTCATTGCGCGACACTCTCAAGTCTGGTTCTCTATAGCAAAGGCCCTGTTTCATGCGGCAGAATATGAAGAATACATCTCCTGGTATGAGTCATATAAAAACAACTTTCCAATTGTTCCGGGCATCCTTCATAGCTGGCACCTAGAATCTTTATACCGGACCCGTAGATATGAACAGTTTGCTTCTTCAGCCAAGAGATTTTAATGGAAAATAGAAAAAAAGAGATCGCTGACATTTGCCTGATCTGCGAAGGATCTTACCCCTACAGCCTAGGCGGCGTTGCACAGTGGGTACATGAGCTTATAAATGAGCATAAGGAAAGAACCTTTCATATCATCTCACTCGCCCCTCCAAATCCCGAGCTTACCCTTCGGTATACGCTGCCGAGCAATGTCATTGGCCATACCGTGTACATAGTACAGGACCTGCCAAAAGGCTCTTATGCCGGCCGCACACCTCCAGGTACTTGGGAGATCATAGGCCCGGCTCTTAAAGGGATCATCCAATCAAAAAGCTTTGAAGAAATAGGACCTCTTCTTGGCTTTTTTAAGGAACATAAAAACATACTCGGTCAAAGGATCTTATCAGAATCGGAAAGCGCCTGGAATTTCATGTTAAAGCTCTACGAAGAAGTGATTCCATCGGGACCTTTTAAAGCGTATTTTGGAACGATCCTTACCTTAAGCACAAGTCTGTATTCAATGATCCTTCCTGAAATGCCAAGAGCCCGGCTATACCACTCCGTATGCACAGGGTATGCCGGCTTCCTTCTCTATAGAGCTAAGCTAGAACATAATGCTCCCTGCTTTGTTACAGAGCACGGGATCTATACCAATGAACGAAGACTAGAGATTGCTATCGCAAGCTGGATTACAGAAACGGGTTCGCTCGATCTAGCCCTAGAAGATAAGAAAAAAACCTTAAAAGATTTTTGGCTAAACGCCTTCTGCTCTCTTGCCTACATGTGCTATAAAAGTTGTGATGAGATCCTCACCACCTATGATGGGAACCGAGAGATCCAAGAAGAAGGAGGTGCTGATCCCCAAAAAATGCATACCATCGTCCATGGGATCAACCTGGGTGATTATCAAGGGATCAAAGAAAAACGAAAAAAACATCCGAAGACGGTGGCTTTTGTAGGAAGAATCGTTCCGATCAAAGACGTAAAGACCTTTATCCGAGCTTGCCATATCGTCAAACAAAAGCTCCCAGAAGTTCGTCTATATGCGCTGGGGCCCTTTGATGAAGACTCTGAATATTATGAGGAATGTAAAAAACTCATTTCCTTCCTAGGCCTCGAAGATCACCTCACCTTCACGGGAAAGGTAAATGTAAAAGAGTTCCTACCTGAGATCGATCTTATTGTCCTCACAAGTATCAGTGAAGCGCAACCTCTTATAATGCTCGAAGCGGGAGCTATTGGCATCCCGAGTGTTGCCAGCAACGTGGGAGCCTGCGATCAGATCATAAATGGACGGCCTGATGAGTCTCCGCCCTTAGGGCAGGGGGGAATCTCAACGCCTCTTGTAAATCCTGAGGCCACGGCAGAGGCCATTTTGCAGCTTCTTACAGACCCCACCTTTTATCAAAGCTGCAGCAAAAACATTGAGTCCCGTATCAAAAGCTATTATCGGTTCGAGCAGCAGCATGCTGAATATAGAAAACTTTATGACAAATACATTCCACGGAGTACTTCATGGCAGGGATAGGCTTTCTCCTCCGCAAACTAGCAACGCAAGACAACCTATCCGGCATCATCAGGGCCTTCTTTCATTCAGCCGTTGTTGCAGTAGGACCTTGGATCATGATCATCCTCGCTTTGGGATCGGTCCATTTTTTTACGATAGATTATACAGGATTCAGAGAGCTGCAAGAATTCCAGGCTATCATTCTATATAACTTTTTGTTTTCCTTTATTCTATCAGCGCCTCTGTATATGATCTCCGCACGTTATGTGGCCGACTGCCTCTTTAGAAGGGATGCCTTTCCGATACCGGGCATTCTCATAACAAGTCTAACCTTTCTTTTACTTCCCTCTTTTGCAATCGCCCTATTTCTTTATGGTTTTTACGCAACAATGAGCGGGTATTGCGCTCTATTTAGCATCATCAATTTCGTTCTTCTATCTCAGATATGGATTATCATGCTTTATCTTGGATGCATCCGCAATTTCCGTGCGATCACCCTCTCTTGGGCAGGTGGCATGATTCTAACTTTGTATTTCACCATAGGGCTCGGAAGATCTTATGGAACAACAGGGATGATGCTTGGGCTTAACATTGGGCTTGCGCTTCTACTCTTTTCCCTTCTTTCCAACATCATGGCTGAGTACCCCTATCGCTTAAGAAAAGCCAAAGAGTTTCACTATTATTTTAGACAATATTCCGGACTGTTTTGGAGTGGATTTTTTCTCTTTTCCGGCATGTGGGTCGATAAAGTCCTCATGTGGTTTTCTCCTGAGGCAACGATGCACGCTAATGGACTTGTCACCTGCCATATTTACGATGGAGCGATGTTCCTTTCCTACCTCAGTATCATCCCGGTGCTCTCCCTCTTCATATTCAGCTTAGAGACTAACTTCTACGAGTCCTATATTCTTTATCTCCAGCATATCGAGCGCAACACCCCCCTATCATTAATAGAACAGACTAAAAATGAGATCATCAAAAAAATTGGAGAAAATGGAAGGTCCTTTCTCATATTGCAAGGGACGATCACACTCCTCATCATCGCTATCACCCCTGAGATTTTTCAGTGGATGAAAGCTGATTTTGCTCAGGTCAGCATCTTCCGCTTGGGAACTCTTGGCGCCTTTTTTGGAGCGCTCAATTTAATTATCGTGATCTTCTTCTCCTATTTCGATAGCCAAAACAACATGATGATCGTCTCGAGCCTGATGTTTTTTAGCAACGTAGTCTTCACTCTCATTAGCCAGCAGCTAGGATTTAGTTTTTATGGCTATGGGTACTGCCTATCGATGATACTCACCTTTTTTGTCGCTGCTACCCTATTTATTCGCTTCTTGAATAAACTCACCTACAACATTTTCATCACCAATGTCGTAAAACATAGAAGTGTCAAAGAGCGCTTTTTAGAAAACAAAAGCGGATAAGCTAGGAAGTTAGCTATTCCGTTGGGCTTGAAGCAGCTTATCTATATAGGACAAACTTTCGGTCAAGATTCTCTGAATGGTCTGTGGCTATTTCAAGGTGCAGAATAACTCAGATGTAGAAAAACTGAAGGAATGTCACGGCGTTTCTAAATACTAACAGAGCTTGCATACCTAAAGCTGCCGCTTGTGAAAGCTATCAAAATGAGGAGGATTGGATCTTCTATTTTTTTGGTAAGATAAATTTAGGTACTCATTTGTCGGATGAACCCATCTTTTCCGATCTATATTTATTTTTTAGGATGCTCTTCTTTGAACGTCTTTTCAGAGTAGTCATCAGCATTAACAACCCATCCTCCGCCAAGACTTGTATAGATATCGATGAGGGTTAAAAAGACATTGCCTTGCACGGAGGCATATTGAAGCTCTGCATCAAAAAGCTGTCTTTCTGCATCGAGGAAATTAAGGTAGTCGGTAAGACCTTCTTGGTACCTGTAGTCAGAGAGAGTCAAATACTGAGAGAGGGCTCCAACTCTTTCTTTTTCTATGTCTGCCAAAGAAAGGGTGATGTTGTGGGAGATGAGAGCGTCATTGACCTCTTTAAAGGCATTGAGGACAACAGATTCATATTTATAGATGAGAGCTTCTTTATCAGCTCTTGCAAGTTTTAAGTTACTTGTTAAATAACCACCGGTAAAGATCTCTTGCACAAGACCCAGACCATAAGACCAAACACTTGACGGCTTGGTGAGTAGGTTACTTAGCTCGGAGCTCTCTGTGCCAAAGGCTCCTGTTAAACTGATCTGAGGGAAGAAGGCGGCCTTTGCCACTCCTATCTGGGCATTGGCAGCGATGAGATTCTGCTCAGCGGCTAAAATATCAGGTCGTTGATTGAGAACCTCTGAGGGAAGGGCTACGGGCACAGAGGGGGGCTGATCTATCTCATCTAAGATCTTCCCTCTTTTGATGGTAGAGGGGGGCCGTCCCATGAGGACAGATAAAAGGTCCTCCGTTAGGGCAATAGAAATTTTTATCGTCTCAGCACTTGCTTCTGTGTAATCGAGCTCCGATAGGGCCTGCTGCACTTCCATCTCTGATGTCAGTCCTAACTCAAACCGTGTCTTAGCCAAATCATACGCCTGGCACCGGTCTATGATTGTCTGATTCGCGATAAAAAGCTGTTTGTCATACTGCCGAAGGAGGATATAAGAGGAGGCGACAGATCCCACAAGAGCGAGTACCACAGCTCGTCTTGTTTCTACTTGTGAGAGGAGGCTCGCTTTAGCAACTTCCGTTCCACTGCGATACTGCCCCCAGATATCCACTTGGTAGGAAGCATTTAAAAGAAGGGTATAGGAGTTAAAATAAGGATTGACGCCAGGGGTAAATGGCTGCTGGGTGGCAGAGGTTTTTTCCCTACCTCCGGAGGCATCACCACTGAGTTGAGGATATAAGTAGGACATAGCAATGCCGAGCTTTGCAGCAAAGGCCTCAACTGTATAGATCGCTGCAGTAAGATCTTGGTTATTGGCCAGAGCCTCATCGATCATCTCATCTAAGACTGGATCTCCGAACTGCTTCCACCAACAAACATTGGAAAAGTCACCGGCTTCATCCGCCTCAATACGCCAGTTTGTAGCCATAGGAGGCTCCGGCCTTTGGTATTTAGGATGCATCGTACAAGCAGATAAACAAATAAGGGAGAGTGCAGTGAGCTTTTTCATGGACCGTCCTTGTCTTTCGGGGGCTTAAACATCACCCTAAAGAAAAAGGGAACAAAGAGCAGGGCTAGGATGGTCGCTGCGATCATCCCTCCAAATACACCAACGCCTACAGAATGGCGGCTGGCAGCGCCAGCCCCGGAACTTGTAATAAGGGGGATGACCCCACAAATAAAGGTGAGCGATGTCATGAGGATAGCGCGGAAACGCAGGCGGGCGGCCTCTATAGCTGCATCCATCACAGACATCCCTTCCTTATGTTTGATCACAGCAAATTCCACGATCAAGATCGCATTTTTAGCAGAGAGGGCAATCAACGTCACAAGACCGATTTGGAAATACACATCGTTGGACATCCCCTTGACCCAGATCGCAAGAAAAGCCCCTAAAGCTCCAAAGGGCACGGCCATAAGTACAGCTAAGGGCAGAGACCATCTTTCATAAAGGGCGGAGAGGATTAAAAATACCATGATCAACCCTGCAATAAGGATAGAAGAGGAAGTACCACCTGTTGCAATTTCTTGGTAGGCCTCTCCACTCCATCCAAAATTCATGTCGGGAGGAAGAACTTCTTTAGCAACCTCCTCCATGGCGATGATCGCTTGGCCCGTTGTATACCCAGGAGCCGAAGATCCTATGATTTCAGCGGCTCTAAAATCATTAAACCGGCTGACGAGATTGGACCCTTGTGAGGGGTGGATCGTAAGGAGTGAATTAAGAGGCACCATCTGATTTTCAGAGGAGCGGACATAGATATCACCGAGGTTATCAAGTCGCTCTCTGTATTCCGGCAGAGCCTGGACAATGACCTGGTACACCCTTCCGTATTTATTAAAGTTATTCACATAGACAGAGCCGAGCAGCGTTTGCAATGCCTGGTATACATCGGAGATCGCTACACCGAGCGCCTTTGTTTTATATCGATCGAGATCGATATAAAACTGCAGGTTACTAAACTGCGCTGTCGTCATCAGAGGAGTAAGTTCGGGGCGCTCTTTTGCCTTCTCTATAAACGCAGATATTGCCTCTTCGAGGGCTTTGTCCCCATTATCCCCACGGTTTTCTACCCAAAACTCGAATCCCCCCACGGTTCCAAGCCCCTGTATTGCTGGAGGAGGAACAAGTAAGACAGCAGAATCTTGGATCTGGCTAAATTCTTTTTGCAAATCGAGCAAGATCTGCCCCGCCTGGAGCTCCGGTTTTTTTCGGTATTTCCAGTCCTTGAGCATGATAAAGTTTGTACCAATCGTTGTACGATCAAGGCTTTCAATTAAACTAAACCCGGTAAAGGAAATCACTCTTTCTACGCCGGGATGCTTGCCCGCAATGTCACTGATGAGATTATCGACATCTGTCGTCCGATCAAGACTTGCCGCATCGGGAAGGTTCGCAAAGGCTATGAGATACCCTTGGTCTTCATTCGGAACAAAGCTTGTAGGCGTTGTCTTATAAAAGTATCCGAGCGTTGCAAGGATACAGAAAAAGATGCAAAAGCTGACCATCTTAGAGCGCATGAGCCAAGAGGCGACTTTCAAATAGCGCCCCGTAAGATTTTCAAGGGCCGTATTAAACTTTCTGGCTAGGGTATTTTCTTTCTCTCGGGGCTTTAGGATGAGCGCTGCAAGGGCCGGGCTTAAAGTCAAAGCCACAAGGCCTGAAAAAAATACCGATATCGCAATGGTGATTGCAAACTGCTTATAGAGCTGCCCTGCAATACCCCCAAGAAATGCGACGGGAATAAAAACAGCACAGAGAACAAATACGATCGCGATGATAGGCGCTGTTACCTCTTCCATCGCTTTAATACTCGCCTCTTTTGCCGTGAGATTAAAGCTGCGCATATTCCTCTCGACATTCTCGACAACGACGATGGCGTCATCCACGACAATTCCTATGGCAAGCACCATGCCGAACAGAGTGAGCGTATTAATCGAAAAGCCAAACAGGTACATACCAGCAAAGGTTCCGACGATAGATACGACAAGAGCGATCACAGGAATAAGTGTAGCACGAAGATTCTGCAAAAAGATAAACACAACGATCATCACTAAAATAGCGGCTTGCAGTATGGTCCATACCACCTCGGAGATCGAGGCTTTTACAAAAAGGGATGTGTCATAGGGAATAGAATAGGTTATCCCTTGAGGGAAGCTTTTAGAGATCTTCTCCATCTTGTTATAGATCGACTCCGCAACATCGAGGGCATTCGCCCCATATTCTTGGTAGATGCCAAGGAGCATCGTCGGCTTCGTATCGATGCTGCCATTGACTGTATAGTCTTGCGCTCCGAGGGTGATGCTTGCTACGTCTTTAAGGAGAACCATCGCTCCGCTGATATCGGCTCTGAGCACGATATTTTCGAACTCTTGCACTGTCGTCAGGCGCCCTTGTGATGTCATGGGCACAGTGAGAGGAACAGGCCTAACATTAGGAGCCTGACCCAGCTGGCCGAGGCCAAAGTCCTGATTCTGCTCTTGGACTGCTGTCACGATATCATTTGTCGTGATGCCCAGCTGCGCCATGATATCCGGCCTTAGCCAGATCCTCATAGAATAGTTACGCTGACCGATCATCATGATCTGGCTGATGCCAGGAAGAAGTTCCAATTCATTAACCACGTTGATGCTGGCGTAGTTACTGATAAACTCATCATCATAGATCCCATCTGGAGATTGCATCGCAACGACAAGTAAGATATTGGGTGTTTGTTTCGTAACAGTTACCCCTTCCGATTGCACCGTTGTGGGAAGCTCCGCTAGCGCCTGGCTAACTAAGTTTTGGACGTTTACCTGGTCTATGTTCGCATCGCTGCCGATGGCAAAATACACATCGAGGGTCATGCTGCCGGTTGCGGAATTTTGCGAGTACATGTAAATCATGTCCTCAACACCTAAGATCTGCTGCTCCAAAGGGGACGCGACGTCATTAGCCATGGTGGATGCGCTGGCGCCATTAAATGTGGCATCCACACGGATGAGTGGAGGGGTAATGTTAGGGTACTGCTCTATGGGGAGCGATCTCATCGCCATGCCCCCTGCAAAGACAATTATAATTGATATGACGCTTGCAAAGATCGGGTGGTTAATGAAAAAGCGGGAGATCATAACTCCCCTTCCTCTTGCTGATCGGGGCTTGAGGGCTGAATCGGGAGCCACTTAGTAATGGTGACAGAAGTATTATTTTGGACCTTATTGACTCCCTCAGCAATCACTACATCTCCATCTTTGAGTCCCGACTGGATGATCCAGTAATCGTGATACCAATCACCGACAGTCACTGGGCGGATTTCCGCATGACCCTCGGCATTTACCACATAGACAAAGATCCCTTTTTGCCCTTGCAGCACAGCCGTCTGAGGGATGATGATGGCGCTGGGTCTTTCAGCTCCTTTGACTACAACACGGACAAATTGTCCAGGCCGGAGCCATCCATTGGGATTAGAGACGGTGGATCTGACAAGCATCGTCCCGGTATTTTGCTGCACGGCGGGGTCTGTAAAATTAATGATCCCTTCCGCCGGAAAGACACTTCCATCCGCCATGATCACTTCAATACTAAATTTCATATCTTCAGGGTAGACAAGAAGATGCTTCTCCCTTTCATCACGCGCTTTTAAGATATCTCCTTCCGAAACACTAAAATTCACCCATATTGGGTCGATGACGTAGATGTTTGTCAAAAGACTATTGGGACCGGGAGAGATTAAGGCCCCCTCTCGGAATATAGCTTTACTTGCCATGCCCGTCACTGGAGTCTGGATAGAAGCAA
>JAPLSW010000025.1 GCA_026398435.1 Chlamydiota bacterium
CTAGGAACTGTTTAGAAAAAGGGATAATCCTTATAGAACCCAGGAGATTATCCTTCTGAGAAACGGTTAGAGCCACTGCGGCAGCGCCTGTACCGCAAGAGTAGGTTTCCCCTTCCACTCCCCGTTCATAAGTGCGAACGTGAACCGATCCATCAGAACCCATCTTGGCAAAATTGACATTCACGCCGTGGGGAGCAAAGAGGGAGTGATTACGTACCTTTCTGCCGAGACCCTCTACATCAACGTGATCTAGATCATCTACAAAAATTACTGCATGGGGAACGCCTGTATGAACAACAAATGCCTCTAAAGATTGATTATCAGCTTCGAGCTCTACACCCCAATAAAGGACAGAGGGATTATCGAGCTTTACAGAGATCTTATCCCCTTTAATGTGACAATACACAGTATCGTGCATCGTTTCTACGACAAAGGGATCTCCCCTAAATCCAAGACTTCCTAAGTAGTGGACAAAACATCTCATTCCATTTCCACACATGGCAACTTCTTTCCCATCAGCATTAAAAATTCTGATTCTAAAATTTGCTATTGAAGATTTTTGCAAAAGAAGTAAGCCATCGGCACCAATGCCGAAGCGTCGATGACAAAGATTATGAATGAACTGATCTTTTTCAGCAGGAAAAGAGCCGGCTCTATCATCGATGATGATAAAATCGTTGCCGGCCGCTTGGTATTTTGAAAAAGATAAAAACATATCTCTCTTGGTTATTGGATCTCTTTAAAGCTATGAACTACTTTATCAAGTAGGCCGAACTCCAGAGCTTCTTTTGCGCTCATCCAAGAATCTCGATCGATTGCTTTTTCAATTACTTTGGCTTCTTTACCGGTAGCTTTTACGTAAAGGTCAACTAAAGCGCCTCTAGTTTTAAGAATTTCTTTAGCTTGGATATCTAGATCTGTTGCCTGGCCACGTATCACACCATTAATAGAGGGTTGGTGGATCATGATTCTGGAGTTAGCTGTTGCAAAACGTCTTCCGGGAGCTGCAGATAAACTTAAAATTGAGCCCATAGAAGCGGCAAGACCTGTAATTAGTGTCGTCACCGGAGAGGTGATCATCTTGATCTGATCCCATATGGCAAAACCTGAATCTACTGAACCACCTGGGGAATTGATCACAAAGAGGATCGGCCGACCAGGCTCTGATAGCTCTAGATACCATAGTTTGCGGATAATGTCTTTTGCACTATCTCCACCTACTGCATCAGAAAGTAATATCCGTCTGGCTTTTAAAAGCGCCTCATCAATTTTATCATCGATTCTAGTTGGCTTTTTTAAGTCTTCTTCTTCATCGTGCATTTTGATCATATATTCCTTCCTTTTGCTTTTTCCTTATTATTTCTATTAGGGGCATTTTTTTCAATCGATGATGATCTCAGGGTATAGTGGAAATTTTTTGAGAAGGCTCAAACATTTCTCCTGAACAGATTGAAGCACCGTTGCATCTATGTGCACTTTAGCCCTGCTTTTCTCCCCTGTTTTTTCCACATTCGTTGGGGTGGTAGCCGATAGCAGCTCTACTATAAGATCTCCTATCTGCTGCATTTCCCCCTCTTTCATGCCAAGTGTGGTAAGCGCTGGCGTTCCCATTCTAATTCCCGAAGTATACCAAGCCCCATTAACGTCAAAAGGGATGGCGTTCCGATTAACGGTAAATCTAGCCTCTCTAAGAGCAGTCTCCGCCTGCCGTCCTGTCAGGCCAAATTTGCTTGCTACATCCATAACTAAAAGGTGATTATCGGTGCCTCCTGTTGTTATAGGCACCCCTTTTTTCATAAGACACTCCGCTAAGGACTTAGAATTTCTGACAATCTGGTGGGCATACTGGACGAATTCCGGGGTATTGGCCTCTTTAAAGGCGATGGCTTTTGCAGCCATGACTTGAGGGAGAGGTCCTCCGAGCACTAAAGGACATCCTTTGTTGATAACTTCTCTAAATTCTTCTGTGCAAAGAACAAGTCCCCCTCTTGGACCTCTTAAGGTCTTATGAGTCGTTGAGGTAACAATATGAGCAAAGGGAACTGGATTAAAATCCCCTTTCATCACTTTTCCGGCAACAAGGCCTGCAAAATGAGCCATATCCACCATAAATACAGCTCCTACGCTATCTGCAATCTCGCGCATTTTGGCAAAATTAATGAGGCGGGGATAGGCAGAATAGCCGGCAATAAGGATTAAGGGTCTTTCTTTTTTTACTTGGGCGTCTAGAGCTGCATAGTCGATAAGCCCGGTCGTACGATCTACATCATATTGGACAGATTGCATCATTTTAGAGGAAACATTATGACGGAATCCATGGGTAAGATGCCCCCCTGAATTCAAGGAGAGTCCCATTACCTTCTGATTCATCATAAGTCTTCTGATTTTTTCGTATTCTTCAGGCGTTAGATCGTCAATTGTTTTTTTACCAAGAGCTTCGACCTCTTTATTTTGCACCTTTTGTACAAGGATAGACCAAAAAGCGACAAGGTTAGCATCAGCACCTGAGTGGGGCTGTATATAAGCGTGATCGGCTCCAAAGAGTAGCTTTGCCTCAGTCTGCGCGGCCTCTTCAATCGAATCGACGTTATCACAGCCTGCATAAAAGCGGTGCCTTGGAAACCCTTCAGAATATTTATCAGTTAAAAGATTACCCATCGCAAGCTGAGTTGCTAGAGAAGAGAAATTTTCAGAGGCAATTAATTTTAAATACGTTCTCTGGTCTTTTAATTCCTGCAAAATTGCATCCGCTACAAGGGGACTTTCTCGTTGTATATGATCTAATGAAGCAAGAAAAGCAATTGCTGAGGACTTTCTATTTTTTGGCAAAACCTTTTCAAAATAGTATTCTAGATAGTGCATATTAAGCCTCCCTGAGTCATGAAATTGTGATTGTTGCACAAAGAAAAAATCTCGTCGATAAGGATTGTGACACTGAGATTTTTCAGAAAAAATTCAAAAAGAAGGGGTATATTGAATAGTAGCTCCACAAGTTAACCAGTGATTTTCCCCAGCTTCATAGGTCTGATCATTAATCAGGACTTTAAATTCACACTCGTTAAATGTTTGTTTTGGCTCCCATACCCACTCATCTGTCCCTTTGTTTTTTAAAGGAATTCCTTGATCCCAGCTCAATCCAGCTCCTCTTCCACGAATAAAAAGAACGCTCCCAAATCCCACATCGTATTTTACGATCACCTTGCCGAGAATTTTAACAGTTGGTGTTTTTTTAGGCTTAGAACTGGTGGAATTTTTTTTGGAAGCCTTAAGTTTCTTGGACATAACATTTCCCTCATTTCACTCCATATTTACTCTAAAAAAAGGATTTGTCAAAGTTTTTTTCTAAAAATGCATATTTTGGATAAAATGACTTTACAAACTCTTCTTTTTCTCTTGAGCTATATGTCCCTATGGAGATAATGTTGTAATCTCATAAATCACCTATATTCACAATGGCGAGAAATCCATGCAAGAAGCACTTAAAGTCATTTTAGATATCCAAGAATACGACATGAAAATGATCCGTCTGATGAGGCTCAAAAGAGAAAGACAAAAAGAACTTCAGCAGATCGACGCCCTTCGTAAAGAGCTCCACCAGCAATTATTGGATAAAGAACAAGAGATAGGAGAGCTTGGAAAAGCGATCCTTGCTCACGAGCAAAAAATTCAAGAAATTAATGCTAAAATCAAAAGAATTGAGACACAACAGTCTAATATTAAAAAAGCTGATGAGTTCAATGCCATTACCCAGGAAATGACTACAGCTGAACGGGAAAAAGTGGCTGTTGAGCAAAAAGTTTCGGACCTTGTCGACAAGAAAAATACTGAAGAAGAGCTCCTTGACAAGATCAAGCACAGTCTTAAAAATTCTGAAGAAAGCAGCAAATCTCTTGAAAAAGAGATCCAAGAAAGTATCGAAATGATTAATGAAGAAGGCTCTTCTCTAAAAAAACAACGTGAAGACCTAGCAAAATCTGCAAATCTTGAGATGCTAGCAATATATGAAAGACTCCTTAAGAATAAAAGAGACCGTGTTATAGTGCCTATTGAGAACCGTACATGCAGCGGATGTCATATCGTACTTACAGCTCAACACGAGAACCTCGTACGTAAAGGGGAAAACCTGATTTTTTGCGAACACTGCTCACGCATTCACTACTGGCAAGAAGCGGAAGCCGCCTCCGAAGAGGTAGCTGGAACTAAACGTCGTCGTCGTCGCTTTGCAGGTGCATAATTTTTTTTGAGGGAAGGCAAGCAATCGCTGCTAAGAATGCAAAACTTCTTAGGAGAGGAAAGTCTGGACTTCATAGGAGCAGATACCAGTGAAAGACTGGGGGCCGTAAGGCTACGGAAAGTGTAACAGAAAACATCCCGTTCTTTAAGACTTGTCTTAAAGGAAAAGGCTGAAAATGCCGGCTTTATGAGCCGGCCGCTCCTGTAGAGATGCAGGGCGCTATAAACCCTATCTGAAGCAAGAACATTAAGGGCAAAGACTCCCGCTCCAGGAGGCCCTAAGGTAAATCGCTTGAGGACTGTGGCGACACAGACCCTAGAGGAATGATTGCTCTTTGTCGCAAGACAAATGACAAAATCCGGCTTATCGCTCTCCCTCATTTTTTTCTATAAAACAGGTGTATTATGTTCAAATTCGTTCTTTCAATTTTCAGTTTCTTAATTCTACTGCTTCCCCTTCACAGCGATATCCTTGTAAAAGAAGGAAACGGATACCTTGAAAAACGGAATAACCAATTCATACTCCATGTAGAAGGCTCCCCCTATGAGATGGGCTACCAACACGGAAAGCTCGTAAAAGAGCAAATTGCTGGTAATATCGCGACCTATATCGACAATCCCAAACAAGCATCAAATGCTAAAGTCGCCTCCTATACAAAAAAAATTGAGGAAGTGCTAACTCATGTTCCTGAGCATTTTAAACAAGAAATGCAAGGGATGGCTGATGGTTCGGGACTCCCCCTACAAAAGATTCTAATCCTTAATTTATTTCCGGAGATGTTCCACTGCTCTGGTATTACAGTGGCAGGTGACGCCACTGAAGATCATTCCCTCTATCATGTAAGGGTTCTGGATTATGGTATTGGCAAAGGTCTGCAGTCTACAGCGCTTCTTATCGTTGCAAAGCCACTCAATGGTAATAGCTTCCTAAATGTAAGCTATGCAGGATTTATAGGTAGCATCACAGGGATGAACGCACAAAAAATCTCTATAGGGGAAATCGGCGGATGGGGCTATGGCTATTGGAATGGGACTCCTATGGCATTTATCATGAGAGAAATCCTAGAAAATGCAAACTCTTTAGAAGAGGCGAAGGAGATTCTCGCGAGCAATCCTCGCACATGTGAGTACTACTACATCATAGCTGATGGAAAAAACAATGATTCCTTTGCAGCCTATGCCACAGAAAGCCAGATCCACTTTATTGATAAAGGCTCGACCTATGCACTTCTTGCTCCCAAGGACCTTCCCAAGAATTATGAGACAACTGGGGATCACGATAAATTCTTCTTATCTGACTGCTCTCTTACCAAAAGTGAGTATCAGACTGTAGTAAAAGACAAGGACGGAAGGGTGTCGGCTCTGGTTCATACCCAGCCTAAAGACACAATCCTCCTTACGGGCTTTTGTCATGAAGATCGTTATCCCCTCTTAGCAGAAAGGATCTTAGAATCTTATGGCAAGCTCTCAGTTGCCACTCTTATCGATGTTGTAAAAGAGCCTGTGTCTATGAAAACAAATTTACACAATGCGATATTCCATCCTGAAACGCTTGAAATATGGATCGCTCATGCTGGTCCTAATAATGAGCCTGCCTGCGATCAAAGGTATTTCTACTTTCAAATGGACGATCTTCTAGAGAAACTACCTGAATAATTCAAGAAATAAGGAAGCAGGTCATGAGCAAACAACTTTCGCAAACAAACCTTAGTGGCATTTTCGAAACGATAAAACTTAATGCCCACAATACCTAGCCTCAGCCCAATACCTTCGGCCAAAGGAGTCTGAGGATTCATGAAAAGCTATCACTTCAATGATACCCTCGATTCGCGCACCAAGAATAGCTTGGTTGGGTCCGATCAAGTTATAATCATCGATCCATAGCCTTGTGCCAGGGTGAGAGAGTTTTTTGCAGTTTTCTATATCTTTACTACATCCTTTGTAAGAGTGATCGCCATCGATGTAAATCAGATCAAATTTCTGAGTGGGGAATAAAGATGTGTATTCAGGAACGATTACCTGAGAGTTGCCTTCGATAAACTCAAAAGATTTATATTTTTGGGAAAGATAACTAACAGCAACAGATGTATATTTGTGGTGATTAAGATCAATCGAAACCAGTTTCTCAATTCCTTTGCATTCTCTTAAAATATGCTCAGCGCTATGTCCTCCATTCAGCCCTATTTCAAGCACTGAGGTTATATCCAGATAAGTTGCCAACACTCCCGAAAATTGTTCTTTTTGCGACTCGGTCATATAGCCTTCATTTTGGTGGGAATGGGGAGGGATAAGATGATAGCCATGTAATTGCAAATAAGCCTGTAAATCGATACTATAGAGGTCATCGAGTATTTGAGAGTTTTCTTCCATAGCCCCTAA
This sequence comes from Chlamydiota bacterium, assembly GCA_026398435.1. Lineage (GTDB taxonomy): Bacteria > Chlamydiota > Chlamydiia > Chlamydiales > Rhabdochlamydiaceae > VGMB01. The sequence continues at coordinate 6,613 of JAPLSW010000025.1, forward strand.
AAGGTTGAAGTCTGATATTTTTTTATACTATATTATGGAATAGAAAATTATCTAGCTTCAGTTTTGCCTGTCATCGAAAATAAACCAAAAAGCATCGACACCTAAAGCTATTTTCGTATTGAGTTAGAGCAATAGCTACCTCCATCTCCACACCCAATATAGGGATCAGTTTCCAAATGGATGATCTCCTAGAGAAACTAGCTGAATAATTAAATGATCTATCTGCTCGAAGTGGCGCGATTTCATGGAATTGCGCCACCTGGACGGTTATAATGGCGCGATTAGCGAAAAAGGTCTCGTGTCGAACACAAGAAAAAGCATCCCCCTTTCCGCTAGTTTACTATTTAGAAGGAGTTCCTGGAAATTCAGCAGGATTACCCCAAGAACCTGCTTTGATCACAACGCAACGCCGCAGACCCCCTTCCTTTAGGTGGGGGTTAGGCGCATAAGCTTTACTATATAAGATTCACAGGGGCGTTGCCTTCTTTCAAACATCTTGGGCGACTCATAAAAAAAGACCTCCACTACTTTTTAAAATAACAATGAGGAGCGTAGCTCCCCATAGATATTTTCGAACTGATTTGGTTTTGTCAAGTTAATCTATTAAAAATGTCTTTCAAGGTAATGATCCTATCAAAATAGGCTCTAGCAAGTAAAGCATCAGTGGCTCCACTTGCAGTAATAAGCACCTTCTCGATCGTTTTTTTCTTCATATCCGGCAACCGGCGTAATTTCGTTTCAAATTCTTCAATCACTTCGGTTCCGGTTTTCCCTTGTGTATATTTAATCTCACAGATTGTTAACACCTTGTCAGCCCGATCAAATAGTAGATCGATCTGGTAGCCGGCCTGCTCTTTTATGGTAGAACGATTAAAGAAAGAGCCACTTTTATAACGGACAGCAGAAAAACCTATGATAGTTGCAATTAATTGGCTGTGCTTTCGAATAAACCTCTCGAAAGAAAGTCCTAGCCAGCTCTGATACGACTCTTTGTTAAGGGCATGCAATGGAGCGCTATTGTAGTCCCCTTGGCTGATTCTTTCTGCAACTGGATGTATAAATTTGAAGTAAAATCTCAAATAGCTATCTGCGATACAATACCGCACAAGTGAACTATTACTATCTGCCTGATAAGGGAGATAGCGCTCTATGAATCCACAGAGCTCTAAGTCTCTGAGAACACTTGTTAGGGTTCCTCCTGCTTGTATATGGAGAACTTTTTCGAGATCTTTTTTACTAGAAAATTTTACCTGGCTTAAATAATCGATGATTTCTTGGTAATGTACGTTGGTCGCGAAACTACTGATGAAAATCCGTTTTTTCTCGTTGCTGAAATAACTATCCTTTTTAAAACTTTCCTCACATATGCCGATCTGGATAGAAGAGTGCTTTTTTATCCGTTTTAAATATTCCGGTATCCCACCAACAGTGAGATAAGCATCCATCACTTCTTGGGAAGATCTGTTTTCTAAAAGCTCCTTTGCCTCTTTAAGAGAAAATTCTCGAAGATTTAACTCGTACATGGATCGGTTATATAGAGCCTTTGAATGGACGACCTGATTTTGCATGAATGAGGGGGATGAACCACATAAGACAAGTAATAGCTCAGGATTATAACGGAGCGAATTATCCCACACATACTTCAAATCAGAAATCAGCTCATTTTTGTATTCTGCAAGCCACTGTACCTCTTCGAGGTATAGGGTCCATTTACCGACTGAAATCTTTTCAGCAATAAAGTCAAATAGCTCAAGCCACGTACCAAACTGCATCCGAGTAATATCCTTATCTCCTAAGGCTTTTGAAAGCTGATAGAGAACTCGGACCATCTGAGCCTCAGTATCCCCATCTTCTACACCCTCAAGTTTTAACAGATTCCTTCCCTGTAGAACATGCTCTATCAATTCAGTTTTCCCGATACGCCTTCGACCATACACAACAAGAATACCAGCCTCACCCGTCTTGGTGGCATCTTCAATGTAGTTAATTTCTTCTTCGCGACCGATAAACCGGATATTTTTACTAAATAGATCGTTTTTCACAGGGGACATTTAATCTCTCCATAGCCAGATATAACATTATTATAGCCTTTCTGGCCAAAAAATCAAAGAACTCTTGGCCAGAAAGGACTATTTTAATAGCTTTCTGGCTATAAAATGATATTGGGCTACAGAGAAAAACTACATAGCATATTAATAATCAGCAATTTAATTCCGGCATAGCCCGCATCATGAATTCATCAAATAAAGGCACCGTGAATGCAAGCTCTCCATAAGATGGACTATAGATCATTCCTTTATTAATTAAAGCAGCTCGAACGGCACTGAGACTAGACGCCTTACTTTTTAGAATCTCGGCAACATCTCCGATCCGATGTGATCCGGTTCCAAGTGCTGCCATACCTCTTAAGAAGATTTTTTCACCGGGCGTAAGACGCTCAAAACGGACCCTGAAGAAATTTCTATCGAGACGAGAAATGACCTCAGAAGTTGCCTCATTTACAACTTGCAGCGTTATTGGACTGCTTACAGACTTATTCCAGGACTGGTATCCCCACTCTTGAAGAAAATAAGGATATCCTTTTGTAAGATTATATATTTCCTGAAGAGCTAAAGGTTCAAACTCAACTCCAGCCGCCCGAGCCGGCTCTACTAATGCTTTAACCGCATCACTCTCTGACAAAGCACCGATATCCGGGAAATTAAATAGCCTTTCTGAATAGGATTTTGCTTCACCCGCAAGGCCTGGCAATGTTGGAAGACCTGCCCCTAAAAGAACTATGGGCAACTGGCACTGCTGAACTTGGTGCATTGCCATAATTAATGCCGCTAGCTCTTTCTGACTGAAATATTGAATCTCATCAATGATAAGAGCCACGGGACAATTCTGGTCTTCAGCAGCATCTCCGATTGCTACAAAAAGATGGGGCAAATCAATTTCTAAATCACCACTATCAGCAGAACCCTCTTCTGGTTCAATATCTATACCAATGGTAATATCACGGACAGTAAGCTTAACCGCGCCAATAAAGCTGCGAAGAACTGCTAACCCCCTCCTAACTTTATCACTCATTCCCGCAATACGGTTCAGATCAAAAAGAAGGTTGCGAAGGCAAGGAATAATTAATGGACCCAGAGACTTATTTTCATGAGCTTCAATGAAAATTGTCTTATACCCGGTTGACTTAGCAAGCTGAGTAATCTGTTTAAGCAATACCGTCTTCCCAACACCCCTAAGCCCGGTAAGTAACATGCTTTTTTCAGATCGCTTCAGCTTGACTCTGCCTAAAAGAATACGAGCTTGTTCAAGATCTGCTTCTCTACCTACTAACTCAGGAGGGGGAGAACCAGCTCCTGGTGAAAAAGGATTTTTAATGGGGTCCACTTGTATACCTATCGTAAGTTATCGTGAGCTATCGCCACTTATAGCAGAAACTCACGATAACTAGCAATAAGTTGCGATAGCCCACGATACCTTTAAATTTCTTGTGAATTCTACTCGATAAGGGCAGAGCCACCTGAAAATAGCAACGAGTTAATTATAAGATACATGCGGCATTTTTTAATCGGATACGCCTCATAAACACTTAAATTTAAAGAAATCTATCGAATTACCAGTCTCATCTATTTTTGCATAAGCCCAGAGCTGCTGTCACAAGAAGCTTCACATATCTCAGGGATCACTTCTCGATAGGCAATCGGGATATTATTTGCTGTAGCAAACTCTATCTCGGAGGCCACACCAATAGATGATTCCCAGCCTTCAAGAGTGAGAACAATTAAAAGCTCACATTTGGAAAGCATGAGATGATCCAGCTCTCTCCAAGTATCCCAAGAATTTTGCATGCCGAGCTCTATGAGTGGCGCATTGTGAGTAAGGGGGGAATACACCATCTGCCCTTCTTTTAGAAGCTTGCAGACATACTGATTCACAGTTTGCAGGCGCCATTTTTTTACGCTAGGATCTGGATGGGAAAAGGGGGCTGCTAGATAAGCAAGTGTCATAAAATCTCCTTATTAATCTTCTTCTTGCATAGCAAGAGGATGGGTTTTGTCATACACCTCTTTTTTAAGACGTGTAGATACTTGGGTATATATCGTTGTAGTAGAAAGGGAGCTATGGCCTAAAAGCACCTGGATCGTTTTAAGATCCATCCCCTTTTCTAGCCAGTGGGTCGCTATCGTATGGCGGATCGTATGGGGCGTTATCTTACCGGCAAGGCCACTTACTTTTAAGTACTCATCGAATTTTCGATCGACTGACCTGACAGTAATACGAGTACCCCATTTGTTAAGAAAAATAGCCTTAGGATCTTGCTCTGCTTTGTGATCATCTATATCTTGGTCTCTTTCAGGATGGGCTAGGTATCTCTTGATCCAATCAGCTGCATTTTTGGTAACGGGAACAACCCTTTGCTTCTTCCCCTTACCCATCACTCGAAGTAGTTGATGGGCTAGATCAAAATCTTCTCTATTTAGACCCACAAGTTCAGAGACCCTGAGGCCCGAGCTATAAAATAATTCCATGATAACGCGATCTCTAAATCCCAAATAACTCGTGAGATCAGGCTGGGCAAAGAGCCTATCCACCTGCTCATACGTAAGGGAAGGGGGGATGGTCTTATCCAATTTGGGACTATCTATATCATCGAGAGGACTTGCGGCTATCACCTTTTCTTTGACAAGGTATTTATAGAAGGAGCGAAGGGAAGAAAGCCTGCGCAAGACGGTTCTCTTAGCCCCGTCTTGGGCTTTAAGATGGGCTAAATAATTCCTTACTACTCTTTTGTCTACCTGCATCACAAGGAGAGAATCTGCCTCCTCTTTAGGGGGATTTTGCAGAGTTGCAAATTTTTTAAAGGCAGAAAGGTCTAAAGAATAATTACGGAGGGTATGCTCGGAGGCGTTTTTTACCGCTCGAAGATACTGGATAAATAGCTCCTGCTGCCGGGTAAAATCGCTCATCTTGTGCTTGTCCTCCATTTGTTTTTATGATAGAATGGGTTCAATTTTTTTCAAAGAAGCTTATTACTATGATTTCACTTAATTCAGTCTCAAAAAAAATCGGCGCTAGGGTCCTCTTTGATGGGATCACAACAACCTTCTCAGAAGGCAACCGTTACGGCCTTACCGGACCTAATGGAGCCGGCAAATCCACACTTCTTAAAATTATCATGGGTCTTGAGGAGCCGACAAGCGGCTCAGTTAGCCTTCCAAATACTGTAGGCTACCTCAAACAGAACATTGAAGACTATAAAGATGCAAGACTTGTCGATGTCGTAATGATGGGCAATCCAAGACTTTGGAATACCCTTGTCGAAAGAGATAATCTATATGAGCAAGAGATGACCGATGAAATCGGTATAAGACTTGGAGAGCTTGAAGAGATTATCGGAGAAGAAGATGGATATTCCGCTGAATCAGATGCTGAAATTCTTCTTTCCGGTATGGGTCTCGAAGAAAATCTGCACGCAGAAAAGATGCATTCCGTTCCGACAGATAGGCAGTTCCGCGTCATGCTCTGCCAAGCACTTTTTGGCACACCTAAAGCACTGATTCTCGATGAACCGACTAACCACCTTGACCTCGAATCGATCGGATGGCTAGAACAGTTTTTACATAACTACAGCGGCGTTCTGATTGTAGTCTCCCATGATAGACACTTCTTAAATGCAGTAACGACTCATATTGCCGATATCGACTATGAAACACTCATCATCTATCCCGGCAACTACGATAACATGCTAATTGCCAAAACAGCTTCTAGAGACAGAACGGAAGATGAGAATAAATCAAAAGAAAAAAAAGTAGCTCAACTGAGAGAATTCGTCTCCCGCTTTGGAGCTGGAACGCGCGCTAGCCAAGTGCAATCTCGCCTACGAGAGATCGACCGGCTACAGCCGCAAGATCTTAAAAAGTCTAATATCCAAAGACCTTACATTCGTTTTTACCCCCCGGAAAAGCCCTCAGGCCAGATCGTTTTTAAAACCGAGCGCGTTTGCAAGTCCTATGATGATAAAACAGTGATCGATAACTTCTCCTTCGAGGTAAACCGAGGTGATAAAATAGGTATCATCGGCAATAACGGCAAAGGGAAAACAACTCTCATTAAGCTCCTTGCAGGAGCGATCCACTCAGATGGAGGAAAGGTAGAGCCCGGTCACCAAGTGCAGATCGGATACTTCCCACAAAACCACGGGGAAATCGTTGATAAAAAGAGCCCGATTACCGCTTTTGAATGGCTTAAGAGTAAAAAATCAGGGGTATATGACCAGGACATCCGCAGCATCCTTGGTAAAATGCTTTTTGGCGGTGATGATGCGTTTAAATCCCTCGGCCACCTCTCAGGCGGAGAGACGGCAAGGCTAATTATTGGAGCTCTTATGCTCTGTAACTATAACGTCCTTTTGCTCGATGAGCCGAATAACCACCTAGACCTAGAAGCCGTATCGGCTCTTGCCTGGGCTCTTGAAGACTATAAAGGGACAGTACTCGTCGCCAGCCACGATAGGGACCTGATCAATAAATCTTGTAATAAGATCTTAGCCTTTGAAGACAGTAAAATCCGTCTATTTGACGGAACGCTCGATGAGTACTTTGCGACCCTGAAAAAATAATGATTGGGGTCTTTACAGAAAGTAAATTCACAAATCTCCCAAAAGAGCAGCAGCATAAAAAAGCAAGCGAGCTTCTGAGGGAGATTCACCATGGAAGAATTGAGTTACTAGACTCCTATAACCAGATCTGCCAGTGGCTAAGTATCCCTCCCCTTAAAAACTCTTCTTTTGAAGAGCTCAGCAATAGATTCCATCAGCATCTAGAAAAAGCAAATGTCAGCTGGCAAGAGCACAATCTCCTTGTCATCAGAAGCTCCGATAAAGAAAGTAAAGCCCCTTTTCTCCCTATTGCTATCTACCTAGATAATTTACGCTCGGCTTTTAATGTGGGTAGCATATTGCGTACGGTCGAAGCATTTCGATTGGGAACGGTATATTTTTCGAGTCACACCCCTTTTATCGACAATCCTAAAGTACAAAAAACCTCTATGGGAACCTATGACAAGGTTCCGTGCAGCAAAATATCTTCTTTAGATGAGCTTCCGCGTCCTTTTATTGCTCTAGAAACAGCTGATTTTGCTCCAAGCATTGGCTCCTTTATTTTCCCTGAAGTCCTTACGCTCCTACTTGGCAATGAGGAATATGGGCTGTCGAAAGAGGTTTTGCAAAAAGTTGACCACTTTGTCCAGATCCCTCTAGTGGGAGATAAAAACTCTCTCAATGTAGCAGCAGCTCTTGCTATCGCAGCCTCAGCTATCAGAAAATAAAGCTCTTAGATCTAAAGCTTAATCTCACATTGGTTTTATTTATTATGTTTTATTGACAATATACTTAAATGCTATTAACAAGAAGTTATATGGAAAATAAATTTAAAACAAAGGCGTGGTATGCAAGAACTACCTCCTCTTTCTCTCAAGCCTGCAAATAGTTCATTTGCTCAAAAGTCTGATTCCAATGGCAAGCATCGAAAATGCTGTGACTATTTACAGAGAATCCATTTTCACTATATCAGAAAACCTCAACTAGAAAAGAAACATTAGCAAAGGCCGAAGCATTCTATGCCAAGAAAACAAGGACTCTCTCCAGTTAAGCCGCATGTTAACACATCTCCCCTTGTCCCGGTACTTGCCACGCAGTTGAGAAAAAACATCGAAAATTTCGGATGTGGACTTAAACTCCTTCTAATAGAGCCAAGTAAGTCCCAAGATCCGGAATTTTTAAACGAAATGAAAAAAGCAATTCTTGCCTTAGCAGCGATCTCTAAACAAATTAATGGGGAGTAACCCATGCTTCATGAGAACTTAAAAGACGCAGCAATAATCGTTCATAGCATTCTCAACCAGCCTTTAGCCATACCCGAAGCTACCCAAGATATTACCCTGCTAAGTGCCGCCATTAGTTTTGATGAGACCGGAACCCCCGCCTCCCATTTGCAACAGGTCATGCAAATGTTCATAGAATATCCCAATCCTACAGAGACTCTCATCAGAGAGCTTGAAATCCTCAATGATGAGCTTCATATCTAAAGGAAGCTTTCCTATTTTTTCATGTACCACTTGGGATAATACTCCGTTATCCCTACAGCCGCTAGAGCTAAAACCCCTTGTCCCACACGAAATAAGGGAGACACATCCCTGGAAAGGAAGATAATAGGAAGACATAGTAAAAAATAGAAAAACCACACAAGGCTTATGGTATTGTTGACCTTGTAAAACTCAGGAGAGCTCCACTTAGATAAGGGGGTAGATTCTTTGGCGTACTCTATCGTAAAAGGCTTTTGGATAAGAAGAGTATAAAGAATAAAAAGAGCTAAAAATCCATTGGAAAAATACTCTAAGTTCTTTACGTACCAAATTGGACTTAAAAAAAGCATAATAAAAGCTGACACCAGAAAAAAAACAGTGGACATACGGTCGAGTATTTTTAAATGGGTCACTTTTTTCCCATAAACGATTATATAACATAGGACTGCGGCAAAAGCTCCAACCCAGGCATGGTTAAAAGAGCTAAAGACGAAAAAAATAAGCCATGGCAAAAAACTTCTAATGATAGGCATGAGGTTTCCTTAAGTAATACTCCCTGTGTCTAACAAATACAGCGGATATTTGCAGCGAAATTATTTAGGAAATGGAAATTGCTTGAGATCGTCTGCGATTAGGGTATTGGGGAAAATAGCTCTAGCCTCTACTTCAAACTCTGTAAGATCGCTGAGATACTCCGGCCTCTTTAGCGATTTCAGCGGCTTGCTTAGCCGTCATATGGTTATGATCTCTTGCTAGATCCTTATGTTTATCAAGATAGGTACTTTCACATAAAAATAACTTAGCACCGCGTGCGAGCTTTTTTATTTCTGGACAAGGCACTGTATCGATAGCAACTGTCAGGACATCCCCTTTTCGGATCTGACTTACCTCATCAAGAGTAATGAGTTTATCTCCTATTTTTAACTTCCCATCTTTTTCAAGGAGGCGGACAGATGGCCCCTCAACGCCGAGAGATACCAGCTTTTGTTTATCGAATTTACGAGTATTGGGCTCAGTGATCCGCCAACCAATATTATCGATCCCACCGTGAGATAAAAATTCAGCTTCTATCCGGAAAGCCCCATCTTCAACAAGACCCGGACGTGAAACAGGATGCTCGATGACTTTAATGACTTCATGATAAATGCTGCTATAGCGGAGTCTATCGAAATAAACTTTTCCACTCGCTGGATAATAACAATGGATAGGATGCTGCACCTTATCGAGATTTAGCCGCATGAGCATAGAACCAAGCCCCAAACAATGATCTCCATGAAAGTGGCTGATAAAAATCCTTGTGACGCAAGGGGGCGCAATATTAGCATAGATAAACTGGCGCTGAGTTCCTTCACCAGGATCAAAGAGTAGTCCTTCCCCATTCCATCTAATGAGATAGCCTCCGTGGTTTCTCATGCGGGTCGGCTGTTGACTAGCGCATCCTAAAATAGTGAGATCGCGAACACTCATGAAGCCTCACCTCTGGCAAAAAATTTAAAGCGACCAAGTAGGGCTCCGGAAAGACCGCCGACCACGTGGGCCGTATTGGCAATATTAGGTGTCAGCTCAGAATAAGAAAGGTAATGTAGTACAAAGGAGGCTATCTCAAGAGCAAACATCACCATCACAAAAAATACGATGAATAGCAAAGTCGTCCGCTGCAGCGGATATCCTTCCCAGGGAGCTACCCTCTGGCGACTCCAGATAAATCCTGCCATACCAACTACAACCCCTGAGTACCCTAAGAAAAAAGGACCACTCATCAGATATTGCAGCACATTCGAAGCAATCCCAACAAAAAGGACAAAAAGGAGCAAACGCCCCTTGCTGATCCTCTGCTCAATCTGCCTACCTAGCACCCATAGCCAGGCCATGTTAAATAAGATGTGAAGGAAATCACTATGCAAAAGACAGGGGGTAAATAAACGCCATACTTCCCCTTCTCGAATCTTTTCAAATAAAGGCACATTAACATCGGCTGACAGGGACTTTTGTTTATACTGCATGATCATCGCATAAAAACCCTTCCAATAAGGGAGCTTTTCAGCTTCGGTGTAAGCCTGCTGCATTTTTTGGGGAAGGCTTGCAAAATCCTCTCCTGTAGTTACAGGAAATTCAGCAACAACAGTTTCTAAATCTTTCATGGCCGCTGGATAATCGAACATCAGAGTTTTTTGCACTGGAGTCAGTAAAATCTGCTCCGCAAGGCGCCCTTGCTCTTTTTCTATATTTTTTCTTTCCGCCATATTAATAAGGAATAAAGCAATACAGATAAAAAACAGGCTGTATGTCAAAATATAAGCAAAAGGAGATTCCTTCCTTTTAATCGAAAGTTTTAAAACCTTTCCCTTCTCTTCCGTTTTAAAGTCCTGCATAGATTCGTCTATAGGAGGAAGGGGCCGCTGCCCCTCGAAGACAGGATCTGTTGGATTTTGCTTGAATTTTTCAAATAAGATGATCGCATGATCGCAATCATCTTCTTCGAAGATCCAAATATGAAATCCTTTTTTGCCAGATGAGGGCTCTTCAAAGGGCTCATAGCTATTTTTGATCTTTTCACTTTGCAGGAACTCTGAAAAGGATATCGCATTCTTTTCTGTAGTTAAATCGCCGATTAATCGCATGTTTCTTTGATCTTCTTAATAATATTTGAGGTGGAAAGACCTGGGACTAAAGAGATGATATGGACCCTTCCCCCATAACGTTTTACAACTTCCGATTCGATACAGTTCTCTCCATATTCCGAACCGTTTGCATGAACATCGGGACGGATGATTTCAAGAATTGCGATAGGATCTGTCTCTTCAAAACTTGTAACAAAACTTACCATTTCTAAAGCGGCCATCATCTGCATTCGGTATTCTAAAGGAATAATAGGTCTTGTAGGGCTCTTGTACTTCTTTATAGAGTCATCAGTATTAAGGGCTACAATAAGCACGTCACCTTGAAGAGATGCTTGGTAAATCATTTCTAAATGGCCTGCATGCAAAAGATCAAATGATCCATTGAGGGTGACTATACTTTTGCCAAATGAGCGTATTTCAGCGACCTTTTTTTCAAGGTCGCTGCGCGGAATATATTTTTGCAAAGAGGCCTCTGCAAATGTCTTACTTTTTTGGGAAAGCGACATTATACACCTCTTGATACTCACTCACAAAATATACCTTTATACCCACCTTAATATGCTTTGGAAGCTCGTCATAATCTCTTTGATTGTCTTTTGGGAAGATAAGAGCTTTTAAACCGGAGCGCTTTCCTGCAATAAACTTCTCTTTTACTCCTCCGATTGGAAGAACTTTACCTGTTAAGGTAAGCTCTCCTGTCATTCCGAGATCCGCAGCTACTGGAACATTTTTTAAAAGAGATAGAAGAGATGTTACCATAGTAATCCCTGCTGATGGTCCATCTTTAGGCGTTGCCCCTTCAGGAATGTGGACGTGTATCTGACTCTTTTCAAAAAAAGGAATGCCAGGAGCAAAAGACTCTATTTTACTATGCAGATAGCTCCATGCAATTTGTGCGGATTCCTTCATCACATCGCCAGCTTGTCCAGTGAGTTTCATCTCAGTTTTTTCGGCAGGCACCTTGATCGCTTCAATATACAAGGTAGCGCCTCCCATAGAGGTCCAAGCAAGTCCCATGCTCACGCCGACAGGAGTTCTATCATAGAATCTATCGGAGGTGAAAATCGGCTTACCGAGATATTCGATGAGTGTGCTATCCGAAATCGAATACTTCGTTGTCTTAGAAGGCTCTTTTTCTTTCTTCACGACTTTTTTATCTCCGGCCTTCTCTTTTACGCTTTTCTTATCCCCGCTTTTCTCTGATTCTCTAACTACCTTAAGAGCTACCTTGCGAAGGATCTTCTTAATGTAGTTTTCTAAGGTTCTAACACCAGCCTCTCTTGCGTAGCCATTGATAATATCTTTGAGAGCAAGCTTTGTAAAAGTGACCTCTGATGCTTTAAGCCCCATGCTTTTTCGATTTCTAGGGATAAGATAATTTTCTGCAATCGCCAGTTTTTCTTCTAAGATGTATCCAGAAAGACGGAGTATTTCCATACGGTCCTTAAGAGCATCAGGAATTGTATCGAGAACGTTTGCAGTGACTATGAAAAGCACATTGGAAAGGTCACAACGTACATCTAAGTAGTGATCGAGGAAGTCTTTGTTCTGCTCAGGATCTAGCACTTCAAGAAGAGCTGAAGCTGGATCCCCGTGATAGCTATTACCCATCTTATCTACTTCATCAAGCATGATGACAGGATTCATCGTCTGGGTAAATTTAAGAGCCTGGATTAATTTTCCTGGCATCGCTCCGATATAGGTACGCCTATGCCCTTTAATCTCCGCTTCATCTCTCATGCCACCAACAGAAAATCTGTAAAATTGTCTGTTAAGGGCTCTTGCTATACTTTTGCCGATACTCGTTTTACCAACTCCCGGAGGACCCATAAGACCAATAATATTAGCCTTAACACCACCAGCAAGTTTGCCCACGCTTATAAACTCTAGGATGCGCTCTTTTATATCTTTAAGACCGTAGTGATCTTCATCGAGAACCTCTTGCGCATGATCAAGATCTAAGGCCTCTTCACTTAACATCCCCCAAGGGACGATTGTGAGCCAATCCAGATAGTTTCTGCAAACAGCATATTCTGCCGATTGCATCTCCAGCATGCTAAGTTTTTCCAGTTCTTCGGTGATGACTGTCATTACGTCGACTGGCACTATTCTTTTTTTAAGGCGCGCTTCGAATTTTTCAGTATCAACTGTTTTATCATCCTTCTCAAGTCCCAGCTCTTTCTTAATTGTCTTAAGCTGCTCTCGAAGAAAAAACTCCCTTTGCGTCTTTGAAATCGTCGCTTCAATTTTCAGATTGATGCTATTTTGGAGACGGCTTAAATCAAGTTCCTTTTTCAAAAGAATAAGGGCCTTATCGATCCTCCCTTGAAGATCAAACGTCTGAAGAACATCTTGCAACTCTTCTCTGCTTGCTGTAGTTAGTGCTACAGCAAAGTCTGCAAGTTTTCCAGGCTCGGTGAAATCGGAATGACCCAGAAAGATTTGGAGTTCTTCTTTAAAAAGGGGATTGAGTTTTAGAAGTTCTTTAATCGTCGTAATGATACTTATGGAGTATGCCTTAAGCTCTTTGGACATTTTTGAAGAGAGGTCTTCATGATACGAAATCCCGGCCTTTAAAAACTTACCTGATTTCTGGGGTTTCTCAATCGTTATCCTTCTTTCCATGTTAAGAACCACTTGAGCGCCCCCCTGCTCCATCGGAATGATCCGAAGGATACGAGCAAGAACCCCGACTTCATAGAGCTCATCATAACCTACTTTATAGATATTAACGTCTTCTTGTTTTGTAAGAAAAAGCCCCATCGACTTATGTTCGGATTTGGCAACGTTCTTAAGTACCTCGTAGTAATGGCCTGGCTCTATGACAAGGGGCGCCGCCATCCCCGGGAAAAAGGGACGTCTTGTCAAAGGAATAATATACACTTGCTTAGGAAGTTCTTGGGTCGCTTTATCTCTTTGCAGATCTTGACGAACCGAATCTTCCACGGTCTGTGCTAGCTCTTCTTCAGCTTGCTCTATAGTAGCTTCATCTTCTGGCATATCATCATTGTAGCTCAAAATCGCACCTGCTAACTGTTATAAAATTCTTTGACTAAAAGTTATAAGACTCTATCAAGTCTCCTAAAAAATCTCAACACAAGTGATAAAATCGGAGGAAATCCTGCGGTTCTGGCTTTTCTTTTGCCAAGTGTTATGCTACACTTTAGCTAGGATTTAATCTCAATATTTTTATCACACAACTTATTTTAGACACAAGCCATACACATACGGTGATAGCTATTGCCCAAAACGGCATAATACTTAGCACCTCTATCTACCCACACCAAAATAAGCTTTCTGCCCTACTGACACTTTCTATACAAACAATTTTAAAAAAGCACGATCTTTCTCCAAACAACCTAAACCTTGTTTGCGTAGGAATCGGCCCTGGTTCCTATACAGGCACAAGAGTTGGAGTAGCCGTTGCTAAAGCGCTCTGCTTAGCTCTAGAAATACCACTTCTTCCTTTTTGCTCTTTGCTTTCTTCAAGAAACAAAACACGGAGCCCCCTTTTTCCTGGAAGCTTCCGCTGAAAGAGAGGGATTTTCTAGTATCTCTTTAGGCCATGTAAGCATAACGGACGCTCCAATAAAAAATTATCAAGCAACTACCTGCCTAGCTCTTGATCCGGAATCCTTTTATAAAATCCACCCGTTAGAAACAAATCTTCCGCTCCAAAAAGCAAAAATCGAACCGGCAAGGCTTGCAAGCCACCTCTATAAGGAGTGGAAACTAGACAAAGCAATTCCTCACCACATTTTAGATTCTTTAGAGCTAATCTACCTTCACTCCATGGAAATTGCTCCGATGCCCGCTGTATCACTAATAGGACCTTCCCCCTAAAGAGTTTGAGATCCAAGTGAATGCCTCTTGAAGAATATCCATTTGTTTTGCTAGGATAAAGGGAACATTTGTTTTTAAGAAATTATTATCCACATTTTAACTATTTAGGATTGATTTTCATGCCCAGCGTTAAAGTTCGTGCCGGAGAGCCTATTGATAAAGCTCTGAGAGCCCTAAAGAAAAAACTTGATAAAGAAGGCATCATGAAAGCTGCCAAAGCTCACCGTTTCTATGATAAACCTTCTGTGAAAAGCAGAGCAAAGTCCAAAGCTGCACTCAAGTACAAAAAAGTCAAGACTCCCCGTCCAGTCTAAATTTTATTTGTAATGGCAAATCTTATAATTTAGCAATTCGCGAAAGCGGTTGCTAAATTCCATGGAAAAAAAACGTCCATTTCGTTACAATTATTCTTCTTACTAGCAGGTATCAAGACATGAGCGACTATTACAATGTCCTTGGCGTTACAAAAAGCGCCTCTTCCGAAGAAATCAAAAAAGCTTATCGCAAAAGCGCACTTCAGCATCATCCTGATAAAAACCAAGGAAATCCCGACTCTGAAAAGAAGTTCAAGGAAATTTCTGAGGCATATGAAGTTTTAAGTGATGAAAAGAAAAAGCAAATCTACGACCAATATGGCGCTGACGCCTTAAAAGGCGGCATGGGTGGTGGCGGACATCCCGGCGGGTTCTCTTCCATGGAAGAAGCTCTACGTACATTTATGGGAGCTTTCGGCGGTGGTGGTGGTGGTGGCGGACAAGAGACTATTTTCGATTCCTTTTTTGGATTTGATAGTAGATCCTCTGAATCTGCAGAGCAGCAAGGTGCTAGCAAGAGAATGAACCTCTCTCTGACTTTTGAAGAAGCCATGACGGGTGTAGAAAAAGAAGCAACTCTTACCAACCTAGCAAAGTGCCAAACTTGTCATGGATCTGGCGCTACATCCTCTGCCGGCATTAAGAAATGCACTCGCTGCGGCGGCCAAGGACAAATTCATCAAAGCCGTGGATTTTTCAGTATGGCAACTCTTTGTCCTCAATGTAGTGGTAAAGGAAAAGTCATTGCAGATCCCTGCAAAGACTGCCATGGAGCCGGAAGGGTCAAGCAAAAGCAAAAAGTGAATATCAAAGTACCCGCAGGAGTTGATTCAGGCATGCGCCTAAAACTTTCCGGTTACGGTGATGACGGAGAAAGTGGAGGCCCTAAAGGGGATCTATACGTCTATATTACGGTAGAGCCTCATAAAATATTCCAACGAGATGGAGATGATCTTCATCTAGAACTCCCTATTAGCTTTACTGAAGCGGCGCTTGGAGCAAAAAAAGAAATCCCTACAGCTCTTGGAGGCACTTGCCGAGTAAACATTCCAGAAGGAACCCAGTCTGGAAAAATGCTCCGCGTTAAAAACGAGGGATGTCCTAATGTCCACGGACAAGGGCAGGGAGATCTTCTTATTAAAATCATGGTAGAGACGCCTGTTGACTTGAATGAAAAGCAGAAGTCCCTACTTAGCCAATTCGCTGAGCTAGAAAATGAATCTAATTCCCCTAGGAAGCAATCCTTCTTGGACAAACTTAAGGTTTTTTTTTCCAAATAGGCAAACAGCTCTTTAGGGCAGTTTTTACTAAAAGAATCTCTTCTCTTTCAAAATAAAACTCATCAGAAACCAACGAACCTACTACAAGAATGTAGTAGGTTCGTTGGTTTACATCTCATGCTGTCTATTAATTTTTATTATCACATCAGAACTAACAATCATCCCACTATTAAATTAAACTAATTTAATTACGACAAGACAAAACCATCAATCACATTTCCGCTAAATAAAACATCATCTATTGCCAATTAATAATAACCAATGTTAAGATTCTGTAAATTTTTAAGAAGTTACCGTAGCATTCAATATTTACCTCAAAAAAAGGATATACACATGTCAACACCAGTTCAAGCACAAGCCCCAGGTTCTGCAGTTTGCCATTATACAAGTATAGCAGCCCAAGCCGCAGGACGTATCGGAATTTCTGCCGGAGTAGGCGCTCTTGCAGCTTGCGTCTTCACTGTAATTGATCCCATAGGTGGAGCAATCTTTGGAGCTACAGGCGCTCTTACAGGACTAGTTGCTCATGGCATTATGAATGCTGTAGGACGTGATACAATGGACGAAAGAGCTTTTAGAATCACAAAACTCGTTGTTTCTGGTGTTCTTGCTGCGGTAGCTGCCACATTTGCATTAGCTGTAGCTGGATTCCCTATTACTTTTACAGCAGCAGCCACCCTTATAGCTGGTATGTTTATAGTAAACCTCATAGTTCCTGATATCCTTAACTGTATAGCTTGTTGTGCCGAAGGTGCTTTTAGCGGAGGAAGATCTCATAGCGCTTCTTTCACGATGACCACAGATGCAGCCCGTCGCCCTGCACACGCGTAGTAGCTTAAAAATTTTTATAGAGAGCTTTCATAGAATGCGCTCCCCTAAAAAGGAGCGCATTTTTATTTTAAATAAAGCGACCACGGAGAGGTTACCCCACAGGCAAGGCTAGAGTAGTTCCTTTCTAAAAATTAAAACAGCGCATGTTGCCGATTCTAACTTCTATCCATCTTAATACAGAAATAATTTTATATTATATCTAAAGCGCAAGCTCATAATAACACATGCTCAATAATTAAAAAAATAATAGCTTTCAATTATAGCTCGAACATGTTAAGATTTTGTAAATTTATAACGTTATCTTTACAGTAAATTTTACAATTAAAAAAAGGATGTACTCATGTCAACACATATCCCTAGAGTCTCTCCAGCTTACGTTTGCGCAACAACAGCAGTTGCTGCGGCAATAAATATTAATGCTAACGCAGGACTAGGTTATATTGCTGGTAGCGTTTTCACTATAATTAATCCGATAGGCGGAGCAGTCTTTGGAGCTACATTCGCTCTTACAAACATGGTTGCCGATGGAATCTTGGGTGCTGTAGGATGTAATAGTAACACAGCTCTTAAAATTGCTAAATTTGTTATTGCTGGCGCGCTTAGCGCAGTAGCGGCTACCTTTGCAGTAGCGGCCGTCGGATTCCCAATTACCTTTACAGCCGCTGCAATGCTTGTAGGCGGTATGGTTCTCGTAAATATGGCAATTACGATGGCAATTAAGGCTGCATGCTGCCTATGCATTACAGGTTTTTCAGATACAGCTTTTCTAAGTGCGGGCAACGGCAGCAGACCAGATGCTAATTTTTCTACTCGTATGCCTACATTTCACCAACAAAACTTCCATGACTTCTACGCTTCTGGAAGTAGAGCTTATAATCCACAAAGGGATGCTTCTCCCTGGTAGTTAAAATAGCTAGAAAGAGTTTTCATAAAATACGCTCCCCTTAAAAGGAGCGTATTTTTTTTAGGCCCTAAGTGAATAGATAAAAAACAAAAGTAAGCACAGCAGAAACATAACCAATAATCACTACTACTCCATCATCTTCTAAAAGACCCAGGCTTAAAAGTAATAGAGACCAAGCAGCAGTCAGCCCCACAAGCGGCGCTGAATAAGGAAGGGCTAAAGCCACCCCTAAAAGAGTAATAAGACAACCATTCACATAGTGTGTTAGAGTGCTGTGGCATAAAACATCAAGTCTTGGGTGAAGAAAATACTTCATTTTCTGAATAACCCAAACTCCCCCTTTAGAGAAGCCTTTCATCGATTTTACAGAGATTTTACGAGTAAGAATAGACTCAGGCAGCCACACCTGTTTTCCAAAAGACATCCGAAGACCCATAAAAGCAATAAAAGCCCCGATAGGAATCGATAGCCAGGGCATTTCTATGGGAAAGCAAAAAGGGATGCTCAAAAGAAAGACCAACAGGTATCTCCCCTTACCGGATAGGATTTTTAACACTCTCTCTATAGTAAGAGGCCCTTTTTGTGGTTTGGCTCCTAATAGAGCAAATGTATCTTCTAAATTTCTATATTGGGATTTCTTTTTCACGAGGGGTGCCTTGAGGTTGGGATTTTCTAATATGTATACTAGAATCCCACTCTATTTTCCTCTAGATTTTTCGACAAACATTCCTATACCAAATTCAGCGCCAACTGTTATGAGGCACATAAGATATCCGAGCATCACAAAAAGACCATCATCTTCTAAAAGACCGATGCACAGCAAAAACACGGAAGCTGCTGAAAAAAATGCAGCAAATGGTATAGGTATCACCACCATTGTCAGGCCGAGAAGAATGATCAGAACTCCGTTGAAAATTTTCATAAAGGGATTCGCAAGGACAAATCTGCATCTTGGCCGGGTGAACTTCTTGATTTTATTGATTAAAAAAACCCCCTTGCTCGCCACAACCTTTAGGAATTTATTAGGAGCTTTCATAGCCAGGACCTTTTTCGGCAGCCACAGGCTCTTGCCCATTACCATACGAACAGCTGTATAGATAATAAGGCAACCAAAGATGATCGTAATCCCAGGTAATGCCACAAAAGCGCAAAGAGAAAGTAAAATAAGGAGAACTAGATTTACTTTTACAGAAAGGATCTGCAGAACTTCTTTTACCGTGAGATCCCCTTTACCAAGGGCATCTCCGAGATTTTGCAAGATCACTTCGAGTCTTTCATTATTTCTTTCCATCAGCCTACCAGCGTAAAATAGGAACTATTCCTTACACATACTGGATAAGATCTTTTCCTGTAAGGAAAAGATGGTTTCTTATAAATTTGCATCCTTGAAAAAAACTAACTCCTATCCAAGATCTCCCTTCTTCTAATCTTAAGGAAGGATTTTACGAGCAGCTCATCCCAAGGAAAAGCGCAGAAAACGCGTCAGTGTCTAGACTAACTTTAGTTGCTCGATTTTCCCGAGCAACTAAAGCTTTGCCATAGAACCGGCAGTAGGAGACGGTAATTAGACGCAATCTCAGAGATTTTGCCCAATCTACAAAATCTAGGTCGTGAGCAGCTGCCCAAAATCGATAATTTTTGCAAA
>JAPLSW010000023.1:0-1685 GCA_026398435.1 Chlamydiota bacterium
ATTTGCAAATATCAATTAATAAGTTTAATAAAAGCCGTAATACAAAGGACTTGCGCTTGCTAATTCAAAAACTTTGTGAGTGGAAAGCTCTAACAGCGCAAGAATTGGTAGATGTTTTGCAAAGAAAAGATAAAAAACACTTCGTTAGAAACCATCTTACGCCGATGGTCAGGGATGGGACTCTAAAGTACTTATTTCCAGAGGATGAGGATTCTCCTAATCAAGCCTATACCTGCGAAAAAAAGAGAGAATGATGATAGCGCAAAATAAACTCATTTTGCGCATTCTTCAAAAGGAAGATCTGCCAACTCTTATTAAGGCCTTTACTTTTCCATGAAGTTCTCTTCAAGCTACAGAGGAAAAATGGGAGCGTTACTATGTGGAGCAAAATACCAATAGTCGCACCGTCTGTATCGCAAAAATTGGGGATGAGTTTATTGGTTATGGTAGCTTATTGAATAATACAGAATACCCGGAATTCAAAAGAGTTGGCATTCCAGAGATTCATGATGTTTGGATCTCAGCGGAGTATAGGGGGAGGGGATTTGGCAAAAGATTGGTCCAACATCTCGAGGAGATCGCCATCAAAGAAAACTATAAGCAGGTTGGAATTGGAGTGGGACTCTATAAGGATTATGGGTTTGCTCAGAAATTATATGTTCGGATGGGATACATTCCTGACGGCAATGGAGTAACCTACAAATATCAGCCTGTAACTCCTGGGGATTCATATTCAGTAGATGATGACCTTGTTATTTGGTTTACGAAGGATTTGTAATCGTGAGCGATGTCAAAATTCGATCTGAAATACACCAAATTGTGTTTTGATCAAGAAAACAGCTTTTGTTGATTTGCTGATCGATTTTAGACGAAACACACCGGTATACCGGTGTGTCTTAGGCTCGAGCATAAGCTAGGCTTAAGATCTCTTGGATCCTATTTTTAAGACCCGTGTGCCTTCTTTTTACTTCTTCATTGCGTACAGCAATAGCCAGAGCCTTCTTTGATCCTACAAGGATGACAAGCTTCTTGCCTCTAGTGATCGCTGTATACAGCAAGTTTCTATTGAGTAATTTGAAATGGGATGTATGTATGGGGATGATGATACAGGGGCACTCACTGCCTTGGTACTTATGGATCGATACCGCATAGGCGAGGACCAGTTCATCGATCTCATGAAATTCATAGGGGACGATTTTCCCATCAAAGCTTACTTTCATCGACTGTTCGGTGAGATCTATTTCTAAGATCCTGCCTACGTCTCCATTAAAGACTACTTTTTGGTAGTTGTTTCTTATCTGCATGACCTTGTCATTGATATGGAATGATCTACCCATACGGAGAAGGGGAGTGGGGTGAGGATTCATTTTCTGCTGAAGAACGGTGTTGAGGTTTTCCCCTCCGATGATCCCTTTTTTCATGGGTGATAGTACCTGGATATCTTCAAAGCGATGGAACCGGTACTTTTTAGGAACTACATCGGATACCTGTTCCACGATGGTCGCTAAGATCTCTTCAGGGGTTTCTTTTTCTATAAAGATGAAATCGCTTTTCGGATGGGAGAATGTATCGGGAAACTCCCCTTGATTGACCTTATGGGCATTAACGACAATTTTTGAGTGGGCTGCTTGCCGAAAGATCTGTTTCAGGCAGATCACAGGGATCCTTTCTGAGCCGATGATATC
>JAPLSW010000023.1:1696-6205 GCA_026398435.1 Chlamydiota bacterium
ATCTTTGAGTACATTGCCAGCGCCAACGCTTGGAAGCTGGTCTATATCGCCGATAAAGATCACTCGAGCTTCTGAGGGTATGGCTTTAAGAAGATTGTACATCAGCTGCGTATCGATCATGCTCGACTCATCGATGAGAAAGAGATCGCATTTAAGGGGGTTTTCTCTGTTTTTTTTGAACTTCCCCGTGCCAAAATCCATTTCTAAAAGACTGTGAATCGTAAACGCCTTTTTGTAGGTGATCTCGGTCATTCTTTTAGCCGCTCGACCAGTCGGAGCTGCAAGTAAGATATTGGAGGAGATTTTTTCAAGAATGCGAAGTATCGTTTTAGTAATAGTGCTTTTACCGGTGCCTGGGCCCCCTGTGATGATGAGGACCTTTTCTGATAGGCCTAAAGCAACTGCTTCTACCTGCTCTTTAGCAAGGGTCATATTCAGCTTTTCTTGGGCCCAGGCAAGAGCTTTTTCTTTATGCACATCTCTTAAGTTGCAAGGAGCCTGCGCTATACGCGCAAGCTCTCTTGCAATTCCCAGTTCTGCAAGATATAGCGGCTTTACCCATATCAGATTCTCTTTTCTAACAAGAGATCCGCTTGCTACAAGAGAGTCGATCCTTTCCTTGATAAGCGAGCTAGGAGCTTGGAGGGCCTCTTCTGCCTTAATAGATAGTTCTTGCTCAGGAAAGCAGGTATGCCCTTCATTGCTGAGCTCCCAGAGAAAATGCTCTAGTCCCGCATCGATACGCAAGGGGGAAGAAGGGGAGATCCCCATCCCTTGGGCAATCCCGTCTGCGATTTTAAATCCAATCCCAAAAATCTCTTTGGCAAGAGCGTAGGGGTTATTTTTCACTTTTTGGATGCTTTGGTCACCATAGGCCTTATAGATCTTTTGGGCATACGCGGCACTTACTCCATGACCACGTAAAAAAACCATAACATCACGTACGGCTTTTTGCTCTTGCCAGCACGACTTGATTTTATCGATCCGTTTATCACCAAGCCCCTCGACCTCAGAGAGTCTTTCAGGAGTTGTATCGATGATTTCTAGAGATTGCAATCCGAAGGTTTTTACAATCCTTTCTGCATAGACTGGCCCAATTCCCTTAATCATTCCCGATTCGAGGTATTTTTGTATCCCTAGGAGGTCTGAGGGGGCTTGCGTATCAAACGATGTTACCTCGAATTGTCTTCCGTGCTTCGGGTGTATTTTCCAGTTCCCTTTGCAGCGGAGTGTTTCTCCTGGTTGTACAGAAGGGAGACTTCCGGCAATGGTAATGAGATCTTTTTGTGAGGGGACTTTGAACCTGGCAACGGTAAATCCGTTATCCGGTTCGGTGTAGACGATGTTTTCTATATATCCGACAAGTTGGTCCATAGCGCATCTTTTTTGTAAATTTTTGGCCAATCATCTGCGAGAAATAGAATCTTTGCAAATCTTTTGTTAACTTTTGTTGTGGTAGAGAATATTTTAATTTAGAGATTCTGCGATTCCTTAAGTATTTGGTTTGCAGAAAAATTGAGCTCTTGGGTATATTCTCGCATTCCCTATTCCGGGTTAGCTCAGCGGTAGAGCAGTGGACTGTTAATCCATTGGTCGCAAGTTCGAATCTTGCACCCGGAGTCTTGGCACTTAGAGAGCAATCTTTAAGTGCCTTTTTTTTAAACTATGCCTATGAAGGGGAGCTTGGATCGAATTTTTGGTCTAGCGATCTCACGCTAACTCTAAGTAAAGATTTTTAAAGAAAAGCCCGAAATCTAGTAGTGTAATCCATTTCGCTTAGACTACAGATTCTTACTGCGTAAAGACCTCTCTTTAGGTCCACCACCTTCACGAAGCACAGCTTCGGAATGTAGCAGTTCCACAGCCTCGGCTGAATCCTTCACTTTAGAAGCGCTGCGTGCAAGCATTTCTTCTTCAAATTCAGAGAGTACTGTTTCTCTCAGTCCGGCATCTCTCCATTTAGACAAGGGAGTACAGGCTATTGAAATGCTGCGAGCCAGCGCCAGTGCATCGAGCAGAGCCTGATTTGCACCTTGTCCTTTAAATGGACTCATGGGGTGAGCTGCATCTCCAATCAAAGTCGCAGCTCCTGCTTTTTTGAGCAATTCTGGCCTTAGTAATTCTCGGTCGTATACGGGATAACCTGTAATTTGTGCTGGTAGGCTTCCCTCTATAATTTGAGGAATGGGCTTATGCCAAGGTGTTCGAAGGCGCGCTTCTTCTTTAAGTGCCAGGGATCCTTGCGCGCTCAAGGCCTTAGCTTCCTTCTCGGTCATGGGGAAACTAAGTTGCCACATTACCGAGTCAAGAGAGTAGGGCATCACGTAGATTCGCTCATAGCCATTAACGGTTTGAAACACGGTGCTTAAGTCGAGTAAAGAGCTTTCAACACCTTTAAGAGCCTCTAAAGAACAGATACCCAAAATTACCATATAACCTAGGTAACGTAAAGGTGTGATATCCTCACCAATCAATAAGCTGCGCACAACGCTACGAATGCCATCGGCGCCCACCACCAAATCTGCAGTGGCATTCTTTATCTCTCCGCCCACTTGAAAGCTTAGCTGAGCACCTTTATCTTCAGATTGTTTAAAACTCACTAAGCGGTGGCCCCACTGCACGGCATCAGCCCCTCCTAATTGCTCAAGTAGCGCCAGGCGCAAGGACTGCCTTGGGATATGTATGTTTACACGCTTTGGAGACTTTTTAATGTTTGTATGAGTCCTCATTCCCCATTCAGTAATTTCTTTTCCCTCTGTTGTATGCACCACATGACGTGTAGAATTACCAGCATCTTTTAAAAAGAAAAGACCAAGTCCCTTAATTGCATTACTTGCTTGTTGCAAAGTAAGTCCGTACCCTTGAGCTCTCGTATCGAAGTTGTTATCGCGCTCATAAAGAGTAAATGGAATGCCACGATGCAAACAAGCTACAGCGAGCGCCACGCCTCCTATACCTGCACCAATAATTGCTACATGTGGATAGTTTTCTGTATCTGCTATGGGGGGGCTAGAAGCGGGAATGAGGCCTGATCCACTACAATTATCGCATAAATATTGAGTAATCTTAGGGCGAACAGTAAGTTTTCCTTCGCTTTTATTTTTTTCAAATTCATTAATTGCAATTAGATAGCGGTGTCTTGCTTTCTTGCGGAGCTTCAAGTTTTTTTTGCCACTTCCATGACATTTCGGACAAATAGTCCAGTAAGTCTCTTTATTTTCCAGAAATAATCCTAAGCCCTTTACACTCTGTCAAGATTGATGCATTTAAAGGGATCCTAGGCAAGGCAGATCTCTAGTGGACCAAAAACATATAATGACAGTGGATAAGTTTGATTAAATAGTTTTTTTGTTTTTACCATAAATAAAAACACCAACAAAAGCCCCAATGGAAAAAAGCAACGTTCCGAGTCCCTCAATGCTATGTCCAAAGTAAATCGCTGCAAAAGATCCAATCACACAAGCACCTGCAATCAAACCGGCTATAACCTGTCCCCTGTAGCCTAATTTAATTTGCGCATCGACCATCTTCACTTCTAGCGTTCTGCGATGCTCTGATTCCTGGTAGGGTGCTTCAAGGAATTTTTTTGCAATTCCAGGAAGTAGTTTTTCGTATTGGATAAGGTAGTCCGGAGGGGGAATTGGTCCTGAATATGAAGAAAAAGAAGCTACGTGTTGCTGTGCAGAGGGAATCGGATTAATCGGGGGGGCTTGTGTTGGTTTAGTGGTGGTATTTTTAGGTTTTTCGATGACAGAGCTGTTCATTTTCGATCTTCCATATTTTTAGTCAGTTCTTCCCAAGCATTCTGGTAATCTTTTTCAAGATTTTTTTGATCGTTCGCTAATTGGTTTATATCCTGTCTAGTATCTGCTGACCATGCAATATCGCATCGAAGCAAAGAACCTGCATCGTCAAATACACTCAATAGAACCGCAGAATAATTGAAAGGGTTGTTATAAGAGCGTTTCATGAAAATCCCTATTTGTTAGCTAAATCTTAATTTAGCATGGGTATATAAATATGTCACTCTGGAAAGCGATTTAATCTCCTTCTTCAAGAGTTTCAATAAAAAAGTATGCCAGGAAATTTCCAAAAATCCCCCTACTCGATCGGAAAGAGGGCGTAGTTTGCAATTTTTTGGTTTTGAGTAAAATCTTCCTAAATATCGTTCTAAGAGGATACCATCCTTTCCAAAATCACTTAATAGATTTATACCTACGAAAATGTCTGCAACCTATTTACCGCCATTTTGTTGATGTTAACATAATGGTCCAATTAGGCCGCTAGGAACTGCTCACATTTTCGAAGAGCGATTGGTGAATCCCTTTCCTTATCAGCTTGAGCCTTGGCATCGGTCTGGTTATCCTACACGGCCTTTTCATTAGAAAGATTTGACAGTTTTTCTAAAAAAATTTACCTGAATTGTCAAATCTTTTCTTGAATTAATTCAACAAATTAGTTATGCTTTATCCCTTTAAAAACCAAAGAGATATGAGCTATGAACATCCA
>JAPLSW010000031.1 GCA_026398435.1 Chlamydiota bacterium
AAAGTAAGAAGATCCTAGAAGGGAGACTTTAATGCGTTCGATGTAAAATAATGTTTTACATCGAACTTAGACGAAAATGACAAATTTTTGGAAAATCGAGCTTATTTCTCTCTAGAATCCTGATTCACCCACAAGTGCAGAGATCTTGGATGTAACTAAAAATTATAATGGCTTGTCAATGTAGAAAACAATAGGTAAACATACACTATCAGCTATAGAATAGCCCCTCAAAATTTAACTTTGGTAACTAAATTAGCTTATTTGGAGGAGAAAATTATGTGTGTTCAACGATCTCAAACTGATCCTAGAGAAGGGTTTCACCTAGCTGATATTCCTGCATGGATTGCTACTTCTTGGAATTCTATGTGGCAAAGTAGAACTGTATCAACAACTCCCGCTCTGCCGCAAGTAGTAGTTGCGACGACCGATATTTGGACAGCGAGTAGGCAAGGTGATGCAGTGGCCGTGCAAGCAAGAATTGGAGAAGTTGGATTTTTTGCATCAAAAAAAGTATTTGTAAATGCAAAGAATCCAGAAGGTCAAACTCCCTTATTTCTAGCTGTGAGGAATAATCACGTTCCTGTGATTAGCGTTCTCTTACCTCATGTTGATCCTTCTGTTGTTGATAGAGCGGGATTTAGCGCGCTTCATATGGCTGTCGAAGAGGAAAGAATAGAAGCTGCACAAACGTTATTACAAGCAGGCTTTCCCGTAGATACAAGAGGAACTTGTGGTTATACACCATGGCAGCAGGCTGTCCGAATAGAGAATCTAGCAATGCTAAACTTATTACAAAGAAACGGTGCTGATATAAATGCAACATTTTCAGCCCCAGGAGTAAAAAATGAGACTATATTGCACATGGCCATCCGGAACCAAGAGGCCCGTTGGGTTAAAGCTTTAGTAGCTCTGCATAGCATTGACTTTTTAGTGGAAAATGGCGATGGAGAAACCGCTCTTTATAAAGCTGTAGCTATGGGTTATACAGAAGGTGTTCAAGCTATTATAGCTGGTTATAGATGGGCAGACTCTATTGCATTAGTAGGCGGAAAAAACAGCTTAGACAAGTTAATGTCCCTAGCAAAGGAAAGAGGTTTTACAGATATTCATAAGCTTCTAAATGACCAAATGCCAAAAGTAATAGACTCAAATAGGAGAGCTATCGCTGCCGCAGTCGCGAGTATACAGCCTACCATATGGCGAGAAAGAAATTATTACGACGATGACTGATCTGAAATTTTAATAGTGAGCCCTGTCGACAGCCTCCCTTTTCAGTAGGATAAAGGGGAGGGTCTTAATTGATTTGAAGGAGCCTCATTCTCTGCTTGCGATTTTCGAGCTGACCATACGCGGACACGATCTTCTGGCTTTAGTCCCCTCGAAGAAGCCCTTTTTCTTAAATGAGCTCCAAAGGCTTCTTTTACTTCTTTCTTGGGAGGAGCAAAGTGATCTCTAGATTGTAGGAAATCTCCCCTAAACATAAGATCTAAGGATCTTTAGCTATCTAGTTAGGGGAAAAGGCCGAAAAAGCTTCCTGGTTGTCATTATGTTTCCCCTCAGAAAGGCTCGCTGAGTAGTTCGAAAACTGAGCTAGCTCTTTTCTAAAGGTGAGGTTGACGCTGCCGACCCCGCCATGACGGTTTTTGGCGACGATGAGTTCTGCCATGCCCGGCTTGTCATAGGGGTCATAATATTCTCTTCTTAGAAGGAACATGACAATATCACTATCCTGCTCGATGCTGTTATGGACTAGGATATCATTGGCTACGAAGTTATGGACGTTTTCTACAGTAGCGTCGTAAACATCTTCGATTCCCAGTTTTTCAATAGAAAGGATTTCATCCCAGTACACATCTGAATGGGCAAGGTTATGCAGCTGTTTTGAAGGCAAAACAGTAGCTAGCTTTTCCATCCGTTGGCGGGATATTCCATTTTTAAAAAGTGAAGTTCCGCAGTATGCTGTATTAATTCCTTTGTATACTTCTCTCCATCCTAGGTTAGCCTCTTCTTTCGCTTGTTTTACTACTGTTCTCCAGGCTTCTTTGGGGATAGTATCACAATTTGGATTCTCTGAAATTTCGTTAAGTTTTATAAGTAATTCCGATTTTATATGGCCTCGTTTCCCTGCAGACCCAACTTTAGATAGAAATATTTTTTGGTTTGCTGCGCCTTGAACGCGCACATGATGCATATTGCGATAACCTTTACTTGAAGGAACTGTTGCTAAGGTGCTCTGTATTCCAAGTGATAGAAGAAGGCTTTGGGTTTGCTTGCACATCTCCTTACTCGAAGAAGCGTAGTAGATACTTGCTCCTTCTTTTCTATTTTTTGATCGGACTAAGCTAATGTTTCCATCTGTAGCCCAGAGATGATGGAGGAATGTAGATATCTTGTGAGAATTACATTCAAAAACTGCTTTAGGTATCTTTTTCTCATAGGAACGTACGCGATCTAAACCATAGTTTTCAAACCATGAAGATATGGGATGATATTTTTTATGTGTTAGATGAGTCGGACTTGGTAAATAAAGATGATACCAGTTTTTTTGCTTTACTAAACGGGGCTGGATACCGAATAGAGAATGGGCTGAATTGCTTACATGCTCGATATTTTCTAAATCAGCACTAGTATAATGATAGGGCTGGTTAGGAAGTATACATCCGTCCCCAAGCAAGTGGGCAAAAAGTGTTAACTCTTCATTAGAAATAGGATTTGAAGACTCTATTTCTTGGAATTGCCTTGGTAGTGCAATTCTAGTTCCTTTTTGTAATTGATCAAGGCGCGTCCATCCCTCAAGCTTTAAAAAGGGGTGGTTGGCACTAGCTTTAATGGATCTGCCCGAGCGAGTCTTGAGTTCATAGACTTCTTTTTGTCCCGAATAAAAAGCCTTAATCATTTTATGGGGACCCACTTTTAAATTCTCATCAACGGCATAAACAGAAATAGGAGTTTGCTCTTTTCTTTCTGCAAGTTCTCGGATTGTATGGATCTTTCCGGTATGAGCATCACGGATCTCTGCATCACCTGTTAAACAACCACTTTCCCTAAGGTCACTCATCATAGGTCTATGACCTGGTCTCTCTTCAACTTTTCGAGAAAGCTGAGAAAGGCAAAGGATCGGAAGGTTGAGCTCTCTTGCAAGGTTTTTTAGCATCCGGGAAATTTCAGAGATTTCACTCTGCCGATTTTCTGCCGATTTGCTAACGCCGGAACCAGATAAGAGTTGGAGGTAGTCGATGACAAGGAATTGTATCCCGTGGGCTTCTTTCATGCGGCGAGCTCTTGCTCGTAGATCGGTAATTTTTAGACCTGGTTGATCATCGATGACCATGACCCCTTTTTGCATCGAATTGACGGCGGCAACTATTCGTTGGAATTCGCTACCGTTAAGAGATCCTGACTTTATCTTGTCTGATTCAACCTCTGCTTGAGAGCAGATAAGTCTGTGTAGTAGCTGGTCCGCGCTCATTTCCAAAGAAAAGATCCCCACAGGAATTTCACTTCTGAAGCAGATGTTTTCAGCGATGTTGATGGCAAGGGCCGTTTTTCCCATAGCGGGACGGGCAGCAAGGATCATCAGGTTAGAAGGGGCCATTCCATTTATCATCTTATCTAGATCGATAAAATGGGAAGGTACTCCTGTAATTCCTAGATCACCCGGGCCCCTTTCTTGGAACGATTCTTGTTTCTGTTGCAGCTCTTTAAGGTAAGGGATTTTGCTTGTGGACTTAACACCGGATAGGATTTCTCGGATGAGAACTCCACCGTTTGCATTTATCGCCTGGCC
The DNA here is from genome assembly GCA_026398435.1 of Chlamydiota bacterium. Taxonomy (GTDB): domain Bacteria; phylum Chlamydiota; class Chlamydiia; order Chlamydiales; family Rhabdochlamydiaceae; genus VGMB01. The sequence continues at coordinate 3,788 of JAPLSW010000031.1, forward strand.
AATATTAAAGAGTTTTTGTTGGGCTTCATCGAGAGCAACCGATACGTCTTGAGGATTTTGCAAAGCATTTTTTTCGATGTCTTGAGCGACGTGGATCATCCGTCTAAGCGTTGCCTTATTACGAACTACATCGACATATTCTTCTATGTAGGCGGAGGTGCCGGCGTATTGGGCAAGTGTTGTAACATAAGATACGCCACCGACAGCGGAGAGTTTTTCCTGTCTTTTGAGTTCTTCACAAACAAGGTGGACATCAGCTGGCTTATCTTGTTTGTAGGCTGTTTTTAATATATCGAATATCGTTTGGTGTTCGGTGTAGTAAAAGTCGAAGGAATTGAGAGCATCTGATGCGATATTTAGACTGTTAATACTTGTAAGCATGCAGCCAAGAACCATCATTTCTGATTCTTTGGAGCTTGGGGGAACTATACCTTTTTGAGGTGATTCTTTCATTTTTTTCTCCAAAAAAAAAGCCTTGAACTTTCGTTCAAGGCTGAACGGAAAGATAGGGATTCGAACCCTAGGTACCCTTACGAGTACGCGTCCTTAGCAGGGACGTGCTTTCGGCCACTCAGCCATCTTTCCAGATCATAAAGATAGCAAACTTTACCCGTTAGTTCTTTTTTTCTCCAATCATTTAATCAAGAGAGTGAGAATAAGATATTCTTTTCCCATTTAGGGCGTTCCAAAGACTGGTATGAATCGAGCCATCCGGGTTCTGAACTACTATGCAATGGACTGGTAAATAAACATCTTTGGTATGCCTTATGGCAAAATCGGTTCCAAAGGCTGCTTGTGAAATTTTTTCTATTTGGCCAAGAGAAAATCGCCTGGAAACTCTTTCGGAATGTTTGCAGGGCTGCGTAACAAGCCTTTCTTCGAGCATTGTAGAGGGCAAAGATCGTAATGAAGGCTCTTCAAGGTGAAGGCGATAACGGTTACCTACCTGAACGACAAGTTTTTTTTTGCGAAGACTGTCGATCCAAATATCCATGACGTCATTTTCTATGTGGAGGGTTTTTGCTAGGCCCTCTCTGTCACAAGATCCCCCTTTTTTCGCCAGGGCATTAATTATTTTAAATTCATGCCTGTCTGTATTTGCCAAAATACAGTCGCCAAAACCATGGGTTTTATCCCAGGCTCTAGTGCTTAAGACCATTTCTCCATCACACATGTCCCATAACATGACGCTTTCTTCGGTCTTGTCTGCGACAACATATTTTACATCGAGGAGTAGGTAGGGATAAAATTTTAGCTGAGCTTCCAGGTATTTATGACGATTGCTTTTAAGAAGCTCTCTTCTATGGCTTTCCATGATCTGATTTGCGCTGTATTTTATTTCAAGGGTATGGAAAGAGCCCATATTGAGAACGTCTTCTACCTTTGTCTTGATTTCCGGCTTGGTGTCGCTCATCCACCATGCACCATAACCAATAGAGCTCAAGATGCCCAGTGTAAAAAGCCAACGCATATAAGGTCTCCTCTGCTAATTTCAGTCTACTGCGTTGGTTTTTTTAATTCTAGAGCGGTTATAGCATTGCGTATATAGATGGGGGATATTTTACAGATAATATAAAACTTTTAAGGAAAATAGTGGAAGATGCGCTACTATCGGTTTGTTATGAGGAAGAGCTCTGCTCTTTCCACTCATAAGCGCTTTCTCCCATATTGAGTTTGAGATAAATCTCTTTAAAAGCTTTAGGGAAGAGGGGATCTCCCATTTTCACAACAGTCTTTCCTTCAAACTGATTCTGTAGTACCGGTGGTATCTTGATCCCTTTGAGTTTTAACTCTTTTTCGAGGAAGGGGTCTTTGATGATGATCGATTTGTTGTCCATTTCTGCAACGACAAATCGTGTGGTTTTATGAATGAGTTTCATTTCACTCCTATTAGTTAGGGAGGTAAAGATAAGTCCTACAGTAGCTCCAAGGCCAATCAATAGAAATAGTTTTTTTATTTTTTTCATAAGCTTAAGCTTTCCGAATATGTAGATATTTCAGAACTGGTTTCTATGGTTTCAAAGCCGATGAGTTTTTCAAGATCGGAAATCTTCTGATTCCCAAGGGCGAGGATTACTCCATGATCGAGGGAAAGAAGCATCATTCTTAAATTTATTTCGTAGGTGGAAATTCCATTACGCTTTGCTAGTTCTTGCAGAACACGAACTCTTTCTACAAAAGCTGTGATCGCCGGAATAGATAGTTCCATCTCCTGCATCTTTTTTACAATGTCCCCTATCGGAATCTCTTTAATTTTTTCCTTACTACGATCAGATAAGGGGTCTTTTGCTGAATCGAAGTACATGAGAAAGTTGGTAAAGTCAGTATTTTTCTCTGGGAAGGAAAGGCCATTATCTACTTTTTTTATCCCATAAACGATCGTTTGATCTTCCTTAATCTCTTTGGGATAAAAAAGAAAGTTCCCTGGATGAGCATCGTTGTCATATGTGGTCCATACAAATATATTGGCGTCTTCGAAATCTTGAGGGCATACACGCTCTCCCATGAGATCCTCATCTCCATTCTCGATCCACTCATAGATCTTATCTATCATGACAATCGAGCCAGGGACATATTCTTGTACCGAGCAAAGCTTTTCAAAATCGGGATTGCCTATGATCTTCATAAGGGTTTCTTTATCAGATTCTGTTAGGTTCATGCTGAGATCATAAAAACTTTGAGAATTTAGTATCCACATCTCTGTCTTTGGTGTGATTAGAGGGATTCCAAGAGCTGCTGCCACTTGAGAGCACAAAACATCGGTTTGCGCCGAGCGATACAGAGGGATGTCTTGTCTAACTCTAAATTCAGCATCTATGAAGGGGCAGGCAAAATGTTTTCTATTATTTAAACAGAAAATGTCTTCATCAACTGGCTTAATCACAAATTGGGGGACATTATTTACATCATATAAAAAATAGGCGCTTCCACATCCGTGTGGGCAGGGGCTAATGTGACCGCTGCGAAGAGTCTCTTGAAATCGATCGGAAAATGAAGGCTGTCTATGAGTTTCTGCGTAATCGCGCCAGTGGTTTTTTTGCTGACTTAGCTCACTGCGTCTCGTCTCAATTTCTTTGGCTACCGATTCTAAAGAAATATGATTGTCTTTGATATAGTCCCATAAGTAGCCAAAGTGGAATATATCGGAGGGGGATAAGCTGAAGGTATTATCGGTGATGTAAGTTTCTTCTGAAAAGCTAGATTTAGTGCTGAGGATTGTTTCTATTGTGCGAGAAAGGGCTATATAGACAGCGCCGAGAGTTAGAGTATCCTGCAAAGCAGATTCTTCCGCAATGAAGCTCTCATTAGTTGAAACTGTAATTAAGGAGCTTTCAATTTTCATAATTTCTTCGGTTAGTTTATTTTTATTATAAACTAACTCGATCTATTATGAGTAGAGTAAAATCTATTTTAAATCTCTTCTAAAGTGTCATTATAATATTGAAGAAGTTCAGGGGAAAGGGCCTGTAGCCGGTTCCTAAGTGGCTCAACGATAATGCGCGCTTCCTCTTTTGCAGCGGAAAGCTTCATCAAAGAAAGGTTTTTCTTTAATCTTCCCGTATCCAATTGAAAAAGTTTTGTGCCAAGTAGACCATAGTTTTTTTGAAGGACGGCATCATCGTCTTTAAGTCCCTTTAGAGAGCGCTGAACGATGAAAGTGAGGACATTATGGATCATTTCTTTCAATTCAGGGATTCTCTCTTCTTTAAAAAGTTTATCCAGCGTGGGAAAAAAGAGCTCCCCTTTTTTTTGTAAAATAAAGCAGGTGTCTTTAAGGGGAACTGTATATTGGGCATGCAGGTGATCTGTGAGAGTAACTACATAAGGGCAATTAAGTGATTTTTCGAGGTGTATGGATAAAAGAGCGCTCTCCTCTTTAAAGCAGTCATAGGAAAGGGCGTGACTTAATTTTGTTTGTATAAATTTATTCTCATCATATTTTTGGATAGCCCTTCTTTTATTTTTAAAGCGAGTAATGGGTCTTACTATCCATCCATTAACACGCATTTCACCGGGAAACCGATAGAATTTAAGGACGAATTGCCCATCGTTACTTTCGAAGGCAAGTGATTGGTGTCCGTGACCCAGATAGGAAAAGCCTTGAGAAAATACTTCTTGGAGCTCCTGAGTAGTAAGGGAAGAAGAGCCCCTCTCATCCCAAGAGGTATTTTGGGGCTGATGGGAATAGATCTGCCAGACACAAAATCCTTTGTTATTACGGGTAAAATGCCTATCCAATAGAGAAAACGATCCTCCGAGAAGCAAGCAAAGGGTAATAAGAGCTATGGTTGCCGGTTTTTTTGAAGAAGGAGGTTTTGTCATAAGGGGCTCGCACTTTAGTATTTTTTTTCTAGTCTAGCAAAAGCTTTTCAAAAAAGCTAGAGCTTGCCAGTGTCAATTTCTTGAAGGGATAGTCTTTCAAAGAATATTCCGCCGACAGGGGAAAAATGGATCTCTTTTACATGGGGGCGACTTAAGTAGCAAAAGCTCCAATGGTAAAGAGGGGCTACGGGAAATTCCTTCAAGAATATTTCTTCCGCTTTTTCTAAGGTTTTAAAGCGTTCTTCAGAGCCTTCAGTCGCTGAAAGATCGAGTAATTTTTTAAATTCCGCATTCTCCCAGCCTGGATAGTTCTTTACATTTTCTCTATGTTTAAACCTTTCCAAGATATTAATGGGGTCATGGTATTGCGCTCTCCATATGGTCAAAGCAAAAGAGTAATCCCTTTTAGTAAGCCTATCGAGAAGCGTTTTATGTTCGAGGGCTTGGAGTTTAATATGAACTCCCAAAATCTCCAGCCACTGCTGTTGGAGTACTTGAGCTACCTTATGATGATTTTCTAAGTGAGAATAGAGGTAGGTTAGATCGTTTAAAGCTTCTTTTGGTATGCTCAGCTCCTCAAGTGCGATAGCAAGATAGGCATTTGCGAGCTCCTTTTGATTATCTATATAAAAGCCCCGTATCCGGTTATTTTTTAGTAGTGGAGGAACAGCATCTGTTGCGACAATTTCATCCAGCTGTGTCATGTTACTCACGATCTCTTCTCGGTTGATTGCATAAGCAAATGCTTTGCGTAGGTTAACATTTTGGAAATAGGAGTTTTCTGTATTAAATGCGATAAAGGTACTGGCTGCAGCAGGTGTAATTTTCAGCTGCTTCTTTTCATGAAGGGAGACTACTGCATCTGCCGGTAGAGCTGAAAAGGGGTGTCCTACAAAATCAAGCTGTCCATTTTCATACATTTGTAATGTCGTCATCTCGCTTGTGATGATACTCATATGAATTCCTTCGAGCTGGACATCGCTGCGTGCTCGATACAAAGGATTCTTTATCACAAGGATTTCATTATTATGTTTCCACTGGTTTAAGGCAAAGGGACCATTAGAGATGAATCCTTCATGGGAGTTAAAAGCCCAAGAGGGATTTTGCTCATCGAGTGTTTTACTTACCGGAAAAAACACACAAAAGGAAACGAGCTGTAAAAAGTAGGGAGTGGGGGTTTCCAGCTCGACAATAAGAGTGTTTTGATCAGGCGTATGTATTCCTACCTCGGAGAGAGGAAGTTTTCCTTTTTTAGCCCCTTCGGCTCCCTTAATGGGATAGAGCAGATGAGCATTAGGAGAGGGAAAGGAGGGGGAAAGGATATCTTTCCAAGACTTTTCAAAATCATACGAAGTCACGGAGCTTCCATCTGACCAGAGGGTTTTTCCTAAATGAAAAGTATAAGTTTTTTTATCAGAAGAGAGATCTATTTTATAACACTGGGCAGGAGTTATGGTCCCATCTTCATTAAGGCTTGTAAGCCCCTCATAGAGCATAAAATGCATGTGGGAAGAGACTGCATCTCCCCCTTTTCTAGGGTCAAGGGTTAAGGGCTCTTCAGGAAGGCTCAGGCGTAAAATTTTTGGTTTACTAGGAGGTTCTTTTTCTGCTTTTTGGCAGGAGCTAGTGTAGAAGAGGCTAGTGAGTAGTAGGGCAGTAATTATCCGAAGCATCATCCCTCCATGGAAAGAAGGGATCTAAAATACGACCTCCCTCTTATTTTGTAAATGCAAAGAGGGATTTGAAGTTTCTTATGAAAGGGTTCAATTATTTGATCTACAATAGACTGTGCTGCGGCCTTTGCCCATTTTTTTAATTTTGCCAAGCTTAATAAGGGTGTCTAGCCTTCGTCCCGCTGTTGTCCTAGATAGCCCTAAATTTTTTGTCACATCAGCCATGGTAAGTTCTGTTGCAGTGGAAAATAAGTCTATGATCGGCTGTAATTCATCAATCATAAGGGGAAGTTCATCATCAACCGTCGGTCTTGGCAATAGGCATTTCACAAAACCTTCTCCTTCTATAATCGAAGGGGTTTTCAAGCCTCGCTTTTCATAGGAGGTAAAAATGGTTGGAAATCCGGATCCCAATTTCTCAATATAATGGGCTTCTCGAAAAACTTTGCAAAGCGCTGGATTTCGAATAAAACTTAAGCCCAATTTTAGATTCTGTGGATTTAAGGGGCCAAAAAATATACCCGGACTAAAAAATTCTATCCGGTTTTGATAAATAGCAATTTTGGAAGGACTCCGCAAGTGATAGTTTCTATGGACTATCATATTAAGAAGAGCTTCACGGATGGCTTCTTTGGGAATTTCAAGAGTCTCGGTGCGTCGCGGTCCTTCGATGACAAAGGATTTTGATAACCGACTTATGATAAAGTCAAAAGCTCTTTCAAATTGCTCAAATAAGGTGCCAGTGCAATCTATGGAAGCCAGAGCTTCTCTTCCCTCAATTCCTTTAAAGTGGGAACAGATTATCATTGCTTCGGTAAAATGGTACCCTGGCTCTTTGCCAAAGAGTAAAATTCCTGCAGTGGTAGCGTAAGTATGAGCATGTTCCTCTGCGACTAAATAATAGGAGCGTAAGAGTTCTTTTGAGATCTTTCCTTCCTTTTCTCCAGTTTTCAATTCAAGAAATTCTCTTATTTTATCTTGATCTAAGTCTTTTTCGGTGGTTTCGTATACAGGCATCATATCGAAGCATTTTCCTCTAGCCTGCCATTTAAGTTCTTCAATGACATCAGCCGTTGCTCTTAGAGTCATAGGCCCTAACCGAATATAAGTTCCTTTCTCTAAGCCTTCTGATTTTCGATAGTAGGGTTTAGTAGTTCCTGAGGAGACTTCTATAACAAGCAATGTCTTATCATGGATTGTCTGAGTATAGACAAATGGAAGAATTGGTGGTGTGGAAGAGCTGTAAATTGCTTGGTTTAAAGATTCAACAGCAGCCGACGCTTCCTCGGCAGGGATACCTATAATAACTCCATTGTCCGCCACACCAATCACTAATTTGCCACCATTTTGATTGCAGAATCCTATGACTGTTTTAACGATTTGATCCTTTTGGGGCATATTTTCTTTAAACTCAAGGGTGGACGACTCAATTTCGGGGTATTTCATAGGGTTCCTTTTGATTCTTTATCGTAGCTTAAATGGGTTAAATGGGTCAATTAATTTCGATTAATCAACCCATTTAACCCACATGAAGAAGGTGTGGGTTAATTAGTGGTGTTGATTATAAGTCACTTAAGAGCTAATCAACCCACGAGGGTTCCTGGGTGGGTAGAAAGGTTGTGCTGAAAAAAGCGCCTCAGAGGATAACGCTTAAGTTAGGAAATAGGTTAGGAAGGGTTTTTTATTTTTAAAATAGCGATAAGAAAAATGGCGATGCCTTATGCATCGCCATTTAAGAGAGAAACTTAGTCCTTCATGGAGAGAAGGAATTCTATGTTGTTATTTGTTTTCTTAAGACGGGAAGTAAGAAGATTCATCGCATCAAGAGGAGCAAGATCTGCAAGAGCTTGTCTCATGATGTAGATTTTTTCTAGCTCATCTTTATGGAAGAGGAGCTCTTCTTTCCTTGTGCCACTCTTAATGATATCAACCGCAGGGTAAACGCGTCTGTCAGCGAGGCGTCTATCGAGGACAATCTCGTTATTTCCTGTACCTTTGAATTCTTCAAAGATCACTTCGTCCATACGAGATCCTGTTTCAATTAGCGCTGTAGCGATAATGGTAAGAGATCCACCTTCCTCAATGTTTCTTGCAGCTCCAAAGAAGCGTTTTGGCTTGTGGAGGGCGTTGGCATCGATACCACCCGTAAGGATTTTTCCAGAGTGGGGTTGTACGGTGTTGTAGGCTCTAGCAAGTCTAGTAAGGGAGTCGAGAAGGATTACGACGTCATGGTGGTACTCTACAAGGCGACGTGCTTTTTCAATAACCATCTCCGCGATCTGTACGTGTCTTTCTGGTGGTTCGTCAAAGGTAGAAGCAATAACTTCACCTTTCACGCTGCGGATCATATCTGTAACTTCTTCAGGTCTTTCATCGATAAGCAGAACGATCAGCACAACATTCGGATTATTTACAGCAATGGAGTTAGCGATGTTTTGCATGATGATAGTTTTACCGGAGCGGGGTGGCGCTACGATAAGCGATCTTTGCCCTTTACCAATAGGAGCTGTCAAATCAAGAACTCTTGTTGTGAGGTTCTCTTTATTCGTCTCCATAACAAGCCGGGAATTAGGATAGAGCGGAGTAAGATTCTCAAATAGGATTCTTTCTTTTGCTTTTTCTGGAACGCAGTTATTGATCTTCTCAACTTTTAGCATCGCAAAATATTTTTCTTTCTCTTTAGGAGGACGCATAGTGCCATAGACAGTGTCCCCTTTTTTAAGATCGAAACGTCTTATCTGAGCCGGAGATACATAGATATCTTCTGCAGAGGGAAGGTAGTTGTAGTTTGGAGAGCGTAAGAATCCAAATCCATCAGGGAGAACTTCTAGAACCCCTTCTCCTACAAGAATTTCTGTAGGTTTTTCGGAAAGGAGCTTTACCACTTCGAATACGACTTGTGATTTTGTAAGCGCGCCTAAGTTTTTAAGACCGATGTCCCTTGCAAACTGGGTCAATTGATCGATGTTCATCCTTTGGAGATCGGCAATTCTTGTAATAGACTCTGATTGCTTAGAATCTGCTGTTAAGCTAGATGGGGAATTAAAGTCGTTATCGGCTTCTTGTGTGATTGGATTTCTGTCTTCTGGATCCATTGAAAGTTCCGCTCCTTAAATTAAATTGAACGTAATTTTGATGAGAGTTGAGCCACTTGGGCCTGTAATTTTTCTATGCTGTCATTATTCATAATGAGATAATTTGCTTTTGCAGCTTTTGCCTCAGGAGGCATCTGCCGCATCATCCGGTCATCAAACTGAGACTCGGATTTATTTGTTGTTGTCTTGAATCTTTCCTTACACTTTTTTTCTTCACTAAGAACGGTAATCACCGCATCAAAATTTTCCTGCCCCTTTGACTCATAGAGTAGAGGCACTTCAGCTACAAACAACGTATAGTTATTGTCATTTTTCACTTTTTTATAGTGGGACTCAATTTCATGAAACACTGCTGGATGGATAAGTCCTTCTAGGGCTTGAAGTTTTTCAGGATTCGAAAACACTTGTTTAGCGATTTTTTCCCGATCTGGAAGATTATTAGTTAAGATATCAGAACCAAGCAGGCTAGTGATCTGTCTTTGTAATATCCGATTATTTTCTAGGAGATTATGGACGATTTCATCGGAACTTACAGTATAGGCACCAAGATCTCGAAAAATCTTGCATACTGTACTTTTGCCAGAAGACAGGCCACCTGTTATTGCAACTTTCTTCAAGTTTAACATTCCCCCCAATTTTTTCCAATGGAAATGTCCACGCTTAAGGGGACCTTAAGGGTAAAAACATTTTCCATTATTTTTTTTACAAGAGCAGATAACTCATCTACCGAGTCCTTATGTACCTCAAAAACAAGCTCATCGTGAATTTGCAAGATCATTAATGCCTCTATAGAGCTTTCATTGAGTTTTTCTTGAATTTGCCGCATAGCTATTTTTATCAGGTCAGCAGCCGTTCCCTGTAGGGGGGTGTTTGTCGCGAGTCTTTCTGCGGCATTTCGGATCATCGGGTTTTTGTTATTAATCTCGGGGATAGGCCTTTTTCTTCCCGTAATTGTCATAGCGTAGCCAGCAGTTCTCGCTGTAGTTTTGCAGTTTTCAAGATATTCCTTTACCTTCCCATACCTTTCAAAGTAGGTGTTAATAAATTGACTCGCCTCTTTAAAATCGATAGAAAGTTCTTGAGAAAGGCCATAAGCTTGCTGCCCATAGAGAATGCCGAAGTTGACAGCTTTTGCCCTATAGCGCATCTCGGGGGTAACCTCATTTAAGGGGACATCAAAGACAAGAGAAGCTGTATAGGCATGGATATCTTCCCCTTTTTCAAAGGCATAGAGTAAAGCCGGATCATCGCTTAAATGGGCCAGAAGTCGTAATTCGATTTGTGAGTAGTCAGAAGATAAGAATAGCCAGTCTGGCTTTTGTGGTTTGAAAGCCTGCCTAATTTTTTTTCCTTCTTCACTCCGTACAGGGATATTTTGCAAGTTAGGATCTTGGCAGGAAAGTCTTCCAGTGGCCGTGACTGACTGGTTAAAGGTGCAATGGATTCTACCTGTTTTCTTATTAATAAAAAGAGGTAGTGCATCAACATAGGTCGATCTAAGCTTTTCAAGGGTGCGATATTCGATAATTTTTTTAACTATGGGAGAGGCATCTTCTAACGACTCGAGAACGTCAGCGGCTGTTGAAAAGCCGGTAAGAGTTTTTTTTGGGGCCTTTAGCCCTAGCTTCTCAAATAAAATAACGCTGAGCTGCTTTGGGGAGTTTAGATTGAATGTTTCTCCAGCAAGCTCATAAATGGCATTTTCTATATCTTGAATTTTTACCGCCAGATCCTTTGACATATGATGCAGTAAGGTTTCATCGACAAAAATTCCAGCTCTTTCCATCTGCAAAAGAATAGGAATAAGAGGAATCTCAATATCATAAAATACTGATTCTAGAGCTTCAGTTTTTAGTTCCTTAGTGAAGAGGTTTTTCAGTCGTATGGTATAGTCGATATCTTCACAGCAATACCCGCAGATTTTATCTAAGGGAACCTCGAGCATCGAGATTTGTGTTTTTCCTTTGCCGATCAGATCTTCGATTGGAACCTTAACCTTTCCAAATTTTTCTAAGGTGAGTTGATCTAGATTATGACGGGGTGTTGAGGGACGGAGTACATAGGAGGCTAGGATCGTATCGAATCCCACTTTTGGTAGGGGGAGTCCTTCATTGAGCAAGATATGAAGATCGTATTTAAAGTTATGACCATAGAAGCCTGTATGTGGCGCGCTTAGCAAATCAGCAAGAGCTTTCAGTACTTTTTCTTTGGGTATATCTCCATTACAGGGGATATAAAAGGCTTCCCCTTCTTTAACGCCAAGGCCGACTCCTACGAGGAGATCATTCATTGGATCAAGCCCTGTTGTTTCAACATCTAGGCATACTTCTACTTCATTTTTAAGGTTTTCTATAAGAGTTATTAGGCTTGTTTCATCATTGATTAATTGATAGGAGGTTGTTATTTCCGCTTTCGAATGAGAGTTTGCGGGTTTAGGAGATGCTCCGTCCTCTTTTTTTATCAGAGACATGAAATTCATCTCTTTATAGAACTCTCTCAGTTTTTCACTATCTACCCGTGTATATCGGAAGAATTCTTCTTCTTTAGGGAAATCAACGTTTAATTGAATTGTTGCTAGTTGCTTGCTTAGAAGGGCGATCTCTTTTTGAGCCACAATGGTTTCTTTTTTCTTGCCGGAGAGATTTTCTGGGTGGTCTAAGATGTATTCGAGAGTTGTAAATTCAGCAAGAAGGGCAACAACTGTTTTAGGACCAAAGCCCTCAAGTCCAGGAATATTATCAGATGCATCACCGACCATGGCCAAATAATCGATCATCTGCTCAGGTCTTACTCCAAATAGGTCTACGACTTTTTCTTTGGTAATTATCAGGTTGTCTTTGTGTACATTAACGACAAAGACTTTATCAGACACTAGTTGGCAGAGATCTTTATCGCTAGAGCAGAGGTAGGCTTCAGAGTCGTTTTTTTCAGCCCAGAGAGCAATGCTTCCCATTGTGTCATCAGCTTCCACGCCTGATACACAAATTTGAGAAATACCTGCCAGATCACAGAAGAGCTTGGCTTTTTCTAGTTGGGGATAGAGATCTTCGGGCATAGCTTTTCTATGTCCCTTATATTCGCTATAGATATCTGTTCTTGATTTTTTGTTATCCGGCCCATCAAAAACAACGACTATATGATCCGGAGAAAAATCTTTGATGATTTTAAATAGGGAGCGGATAAATCCATACAGGGCGCCCGTTGATTCCCCTTGAGGGTTTGTCATCGGACCTATGGCATAGTACGAGCGGAAAAGGAAATTTAAAGCATCTCCCCCCCCCCCCCCCCCCCCCCCCCC
>JAPLSW010000060.1:0-25612 GCA_026398435.1 Chlamydiota bacterium
ATTAGTTGGTTTTTTAGGACAAAAGGGGACATTTCTAAAAAACTCAACTAGGTGACATTTCTAAAAAACTCTAACATTATAATTAAGATTAAATTATTAATATAAGTTAAGCTAACGCAATTAAATTATCGCTGTTAAAATTATTAGTGTTAATTAGTGGTGTCAATCGGTTAATTTGGTTTTTTTGGGGCTTGAGATTAAAGTATTTACTTGTCGATTATCTTGTTGTTAATGTGAGGTTGTCATTGAAATGGGATTCGACACTTAGCTGCGCTCAATTTAAGGGTGGCTCGGCATTTTTTTAGGGAAATCTCAAGAGAGGAAAGTTCTTAGCAAAAATGGCAGTATTTGCATTAGACAAGTCTAGTGTTTAGAGCCATCATGCTTGTTTGAATTCTGACTTAGTAGTATTTTGGATTCAGTTTGCAAACGTATTTTAATAAGGAACACCATGCTTTTTGGCGTATGTATCGGGCCTAATTATGAAATTGCTGAGAGATCGCTTACTGCTATGAGAGATGATGTAGATGGCATCGAGCTAAGGCTCGATCTCTTCGCAGAAATAAATATCCTTAAATTAAAGGATCTTCTTAAAAGCTGGGATAAAAAAGTTCTTCTGACTTTTAGAAAAAAATCTCAAGGGGGAGGTTTTTCAGGTTCTTTGCAAGAGCAGGAAGAGATATGGAAAGAACTCTCACAACTCAGTGTCGACTTTGTCGATCTCGAGTATGATGCCCCACAGAGCCTTTATGAGCTTGCGCGAAAGATTTTCCCCGGCGCTAAAGTCATATCTTCCTATCACAACTTTGAAAAAACGCCTGTGAACTTAACAGAAATTCTCCTGTTTATGAAGTTGCGTAACGCAGACATCTATAAAATTGCGACCATGGCAACCTCATCCTTAGATGCTTTAAGAATGCTAGAGTGGGTTAAGGACTCTTCGCAGCAAAACGAAGAGGTGATCGGTATCTGCATGGGTGATGAGGGGAAAATTACCCGCATTTTAAGCCCAATTGTTGGCAGCTATTTGAATTATGTTTCGTTAGAAGGGGAAGCAGCTCCTGGGCAGATTTCATTGCAAGAGCTTTTAGGATTATACCGGTATAGAGAGCTAAATAAAGAGACTAAGGTATTTGCTGTGATCGGCTACCCTGTAGAAACTAGCCTTGGCCCCTCTTTTCACAATCCTGAAATGGCAAGATGTAATAGGAACGGGATTTATGTAAAGATCCCTATACAAAAAGATGAGCTGCAAGAGCTCTTTCACTATATTTATAAACTCGGTTTTTTTAGAGGACTCAGTGTTACGATGCCTCTTAAGGAAGATGTTATTGAGTGTCTTGACCAAGTAGACTCTGAAGCGAAGGCTATAGGTGCTGTAAATACGGTAGTATTTGAAAAGGGAAAGTCTCTTGGTTACAACACCGATGGAATAGGAGCGACTTGCGCCCTTGAAGAAAAGATCTCTTTATCCCAAAAAAAAATCGTGGTCATAGGATCGGGAGGTTCTGCTAAGGCTATTATTTACGCACTTGTCCAAAAGCAAGCTCTGGTGACTATTTTAAATCGGACGGAAGAAAAAGCTCTAGATCTGGCTCATCGTTTAGGATGTAGAGGAGGCTCATTAGGTATACTTAGAGAGCTTTGCTTAAGTGGGTATGACGTGCTTGTCAATACAACGCCTGATCCTATGCCCTTTGATGAAGAAGATATCTGTGAAGGGTGCATCGCTATGGATATAAAGACTTTTCCTAAGATGTCTCTATTTTTAGAGAAAGCTAAAGAAAAAAACTGCACTCTTGTATTTGGAAGGGAGATGTTTTACTTCCAAGCTTTAGAGCAGCAGGCTCTATGGTTTCCTTTAGAACTCAGCGTTCTCTGAGTGGGAGTATCTCTAAAAATAACACCTTAAAATATTAATGATAACTGTGTGCATGGGCTTAGAATTTATTTGTTATGTAAATCTTTAATTAAGTAATTAAATTTCAGGTCTTTTGTCTGTTGTATGTTTTAAAATTTAAATATTATCCTTGATTTTTTTTAGAAAATTGGTCAAGATTAATATCAATAACCTATGAAACAACCTAAAGAGAACCAAAGTCATGTCAATTATTGATTCTCCAAAAAAAACGTCTCAGCCAGTCAGTGTATTTCAGTTATTTTCGATCGGGATCGGTCCTTCTAGTTCACATACCGTAGGTCCTATGAGAGCGGCAAGAATGTTCGCTGAAGATCTCGAGACGGACGGTAAACTCGACTCTCTGGACTCTATACAAGTAGAGCTGTACGGATCGCTTGCTATGACCGGTAAAGGTCATGCAACTGATATTGCTCTTTTGCTAGGTCTTGAAGGGGAGCGTCCTGAGGGCATTGATCCGAGCATTGTTGAAGGAAGAGTTGAGCAGATTCATAAAGAACGTATTCTGAATATTCTTGGTAAGTGCCCGATTAACTTTTCTCCGCTTGAAGATATTTTATTCAGCAAAGGAAAACGTCTTCCCTTTCATTCCAATGCGATGAAATGCAAAGCGTTTGACGTCGATAAAAAAGAGATCTCTTCTAAGATCTATTATTCGGTCGGTGGTGGATTTGTTGTTGAGCATGAAAATATCTTTGCAGAGGCAGTTCCTTCTTCAGATACGGTTTCAGTTCCCTATCCTTTTAGAACTTGTGAAGAGCTCCTTGTCCATTGCAGAAGGACAGGTCTTAAAATCTACGAAGTTGTCTTAGAAAATGAAAAGGTCTGGAGATCTGTAGAAGAGATCAATACAGGGATCTTGAAGATCTGGCAAGTAATGAAAGACTGCGTAGAGCGTGGTTGCCAGCAGGAAGGGATCCTTCCAGGTGGCCTCGAGGTAAGACGAAGAGCCGCTGAGATGTATAGGACACTTATGCAACACGGTGGAGAGATTAAAGACCCTTCTGAAGTATTCGACTGGGTAAGTCTTTATGCGCTCGCTGTAAATGAAGAAAATGCAGCTGGTGGAAGAGTAGTTACTGCTCCGACAAACGGCGCTTCAGGTGTCATCCCTTCCGTTCTTCACTACTACCAAAAGTTTTGTAAAAATCCTTCCGATGAAGGGGTTATTCAGTTTTTCCTAACAGCATGCGCCATCGGCGTTCTCTATAAAGAGGGAGCTTCCCTATCAGCTGCTGAAATGGGATGCCAAGGAGAGGTCGGTGTAGCCTGTTCCATGGCCGCGGGCGGCCTTGCTGCCATACTCGGTGGCACCAATGAGCAAATCGAAAATGCCGCAGAAATCGGTATGGAGCATAATCTCGGTCTTACCTGTGATCCAATCGCAGGCCTTGTACAGATCCCTTGTATTGAGCGCAATACCATGGGCGCTATCAAGGCTATCAACGCGGCCCGTCTTGCTTTAAAAGGGGATGGCATACACCGAGTATCCCTTGACCAGGTGATTGTCGCAATGCGTCATACCGGTGAAGACATGAAGAGTATTTACAAAGAGACCTCCGAAGGGGGCTTGGCTTTACACGTTCCGGTAAATATTCCTGAGTGTTAATTTGAAGAATAATAAGCATGTTGGCTCAAATTTTGATGATTTCCTTAAGGAAGAAGATATCTTTAAGGAAATTGAAGAAGTGGTCGCTTAGAAGATTTTGGTTTTTCAAGTGGAAAAGGAGATCGAAAGTTCAAAAGGCGTGTAGCTGTTTTACCAGACTATCTGTCCAATCGTCCTTATCTACAACAATCCAAGCCTCATCCGTCTTTCTTAAAGACTCCTTCCGTAAATAACCTTGCATTTTCTTGAGCACCTGAATCGGAGAGCTTGCCGTTGCTAGCCTCTTTAGGCATTTTACTAGAACAATCGATTGCGGCTGGTTAAAAATGGCAAAATATTGGGGCTCAGTTTTGGAACCTTCCACTGAGATTACAAATAGCTTTTTGTATCGACGCTCACCTAGAGGTCTTTGAAAAGTGCGCACCTTTTTCGGCATTATTCGCTCCCAATAATAGGAGATGGTAGAAGAATGCGGGGAATTCCCCCGAGGCGACCTTGCAGATAGCTTTTTCGGATGTCTTTGTCATAGCGAACATCTTTGTACTCACTGAAAGAAAGTAAGCTGGAAATCCCTTCCGCATTTCGTTCTGCAATCCACATTTCATCTCGTCTGATCAGGTCTTGGTCCATCAATAACACATTGTGCGTGGTAAATAGTAACTGAGATCTACTATTAGGACAGCATTTTGCCAGATATCCTTCTAGAAGACGTCTGATGAGCAATGTATGTAAACTCCTATCTACTTCATCGATTACATAGACTTTTTTGGATTGAGCTGCAGAAAGTTCTAAAAAAGCAGGTAGAAGGTCAATGACACGTTGGGAACCATCCGATTCTTGTCTCATGTCAAACTTCGTTTCTGAGCCGTCAGAATTTACATGATAGGTGACCAACTTTCTTGCGATTAATTCCCCATTCTTTCGGGTTACGACAAACCGCTCATTCCCAGGTTCGGACAATAATCTGACCGTTGCCTCTTCTGCTAATTCTTCTCTTAATTTCATCTTTATCGGTTCGGGCAGTGGTAAATTTTCAAAGGCGATGTCTTCACCGCCAAGATGGGATATTCCGGTGTCTAGTTGAGATAACATCTTATTCATTGTTGCGTACAAGGGATGGCCTTCATCCAGAAATTGCTCAAAAAGCTCAAACCTTGAATCTGGAGCAATGAGCTCTAATGTATCTTTAAACCAGTCGTACACTGGCTTGAAAGTATCTATGTTTTGAGAAACTGAATTAGTAAGGAAAAGCTGGTTATCTCGAGTGCCCTTAAAAGCAAAATGGAGAGATTGGTTACTTTTTAAAGAGGAATCAAAGTTAGGCTCTCCGGATACTCGGTGATAGAGGGTCTTTTCACTGTTACCAGAAATATGAACCAATTTTTCCTCTATGATGGTTTTGCGGTTAACAGAGAAACTAAAGGCATAAACTTTCTCGTCGATTAGCAGTTCAAACTCAAAATGTGCAGGTTGTTCGACTTTTTGCGCATTTCCAAGTCTAAAGCTATCTACAGCAATTAGGCTATAGGGTTGGGTCCCTTTAACAATTAACCCTTTGGCAAAATGCAGAGCCTTAAAAAGATTAGTTTTCCCGGATGCATTTCCTCCATACACAGCTGCAACAGGCAGAATTCCGAGCTTAAGTTTGTCTATTTTAGGGATGCGCTCTCCGTGTTGACGCTCACGGCTTGCTATTAGTGAAAAAGTGGCTTTGGCTTGGAAGGACATCCAATTTTCAACGGAAAAGCGAATTAGCATAAGGAGGTTCCTTTAAGAGATAATTTCTCTTGATATAACCTGATTTTAGCTTTTTCAACCAAAATTAGCAATGATGAAAGAGAAAAAATCACTTTAATATGCTTTTTAAGTGTTAGGTAGGGGAGCCTAAGTCATTTAAAGCGATTAATGCTGCGAGTCTTGCTTTAAAGACAATGGCATGTATCTCGATCTGATATTTCATAACTTGCTTATTTATAATATGATAACAGTAATTTTGCACGATAACATTGCCTTATGTTATCGTGCAATTATTGTGTTATCGTTGTTGGGTTGATGGAATCAGCTATTAATTCTTTTAATCTATCGCAAGTTATTGTAGATGAGTGACGAATGATGTAGTTTTAGTAGTTGTTAATTGATATTTTATAACAAGGCTTTATTGGTCTCTTAAAGAGGGAAATTCTCTTTAAGCTATCAATATGCTTTTCAAGAACCAAGCAACCTTGCTGCTCGATATGCGCAATATTGCTACCTAAAAATCCATTTTGGATCTTCAAATATTCGATGTATTTTAAAGGTAGCATCCTTACAAACATCCCTTCAGCTATGGTCAAAATTAGAGTAATCAGCTATCTTGTTTTGCAAAAACACAGCAACTCTTAAGGAAGTTTTTATGCTCTACGAGATCAGTCCTCTACAAAAAAAGCGACAATCCTTTAAACCCTCCCTTCCACATATTCTTACAGATCTTCACGCTATTTCTTTCGATAAGGTAAAAACAGCATCAGCTGAAGACCATGCAGTTCAAAAGAAATTCCCCCATCTCTCGAATAAGCCTCTGCTTCTAGCAAAAAAAGAGGGAAAACGCCTATCCAATCCTATGCGTATTGGCGTTGTCTTATCGGGAGGCCAAGCCTCAGGTGGACATAATGTTATTGCAGGACTCTTTGATGCTCTAAAAACTTTGCAGGCAAGTTCTACTTTATATGGATTTTTAGATGGTCCTTCGGGAATCGTTGAAGACAAGTATAAAGAGCTCACAGAATCAATACTTGCACCTTATAGAAACCAGGGGGGATTCGATCTTTTAGGTTCTGGAAGAACCAAGATCGAAACACCCGAGCAGCTAAAAGCATCACTCGATAACGTGCAGAAGTTAAAACTCGATGGTCTGGTTGTGATTGGAGGGGATGACTCCAATACTAATGCCGCAGTGCTCGCTGAGTATTTTGCCCAGCATGGATGCAAGACTCTGGTTGTTGGTGTTCCAAAGACCATTGATGGAGACTTGCAAAATGAGCAAGTGGCTATCTCCTTTGGCTTTGATAGCGCTTGCAGGGTGTACTCTGAGATGATCGGTAACATTGCAAGAGACGCCCTGTCTGCAAAAAAGTATTACCACTTCATTAAACTTATGGGTAGATCGGCATCTCATATAACACTTGAGTGCGCTCTTGCCACTAGGTCTAACTTTGCTCTTCTAGGGGAAGAGGTTGCTCTTAAAAAAATGACTCTTTCTCAAGTGACTTCCGATATTTGTGATATGATCTGCAAAAGAGCTGATATGGGAAAAAATTACGGCGTTGTCCTGATTCCTGAGGGGCTAGTCGAGTTTATTCCGGAAATCGGCATTCTTATTAGTGAGCTTAACACCCTTCTAGCTAATAAAGAGACGATGAGTATCGATGAGGTGATGAAATCGTTAACTCCTCACTCCAAAGGATGCTTTGCCTCTTTCCCTGAGATGATACAAAAGCAGCTCCTTTTAGGAAGAGATCCCCACGGTAATGTGCAGCTATCTCTTATCGAAACAGAAAAACTTTTAAGTGAGACGGTTGCAAGAGAGCTTGAGATCAGAAAATCTAAAGGGGCCTATAAGGGTAAATTCAACCCAATACAGCATTTCTTTGGCTATGAGGGAAGAGCGGGTATGCCATCGAACTTCGATGCCCACTATTGCTATGCTCTAGGATTTGTAGCTACTCTACTACTCGATGAAAAAGCCTCCGGGTATATGTGCTTTGTTAATAATCTCAAAGCCCCAGTTTCTCAGTGGACTATAGGGGGGGTGCCTCTTGTAAGTCTTATGAACATGGAAGTGCGGCATGGCAAAGAAAAGCCTGTCATCAAGAAAGCTCTTCTCGACATGCAAGATGCTCCCTATCTTTTCTATGTTAAAGAACGGGCTAAATGGCAAACGGAAGATCTCTACCGTTTCCCGGGACCGACTCAGTATTGCGGTGATGATGATGTGAGCTTTTCTGTTCCTTTGACATTGAAGCTTAAGGGATCTTAATTTCACTCTAGCGCAAAATTTTTAAATATAAATTTTGCGCTTTTGCTTTCCTTAAATTTACTTAAATCATTATGGTGACCACTTTATACCTTTTAAGAGAAAGGGAGTGGTTTTCTATGTCATTAAAAGTGTCACCAGAAAAAGTCCGTGGGAGGTACGTTAACCCCTACGCTAAAGCGATAAGGCGTAGCTTTGTCGATGTGCTTTTATGGAAGATGGGCTTTTATGATGATGCAGCGATTGTTCCACCACTTCCAGAGGATTTTAGCTATCCTCTTCCTGAGAGGGTTTTAGATAGACAGGCGCCAGTAGCCCAATGGATCAACCATAGCACCTTTTTAGTAAGAGTAATGGGCCTTACTTTTCTTACCGACCCTATTTGGAGCGCTAGGTGCTCTCCTTTTTCTTGCCTTGGGCCTAAAAGAAAACATCAACCTCCCTTTGAACTCGAACATCTAGGTAGAGTCGATTATATCCTTATCAGCCATAACCACTATGACCATTTGGATAAGAATACGGTGAAAAGGTTGCATAAACTGTATCCCGATATTATGTGGATCGTCCCGGTGGGTGTTAGAAAATGGTTTGCTAAGATGGGAATAGAAAATGTCATCGAGCTATCTTGGTGGGAGGAGCTTTCTTTTAAAGCAGCATCCGATCCTACTATTGAGCTTACGATAACTGGGGTGCCATCGCAGCATTTTTCTGGCAGAAAAATCAGCGATTTTAATAAGACCCTATGGTCTGGTTGGGTCGTATCTGCTAAAAAAGACATTGTAGAAAAGCGATTTTATTTTGTAGGGGACACCGGATATAACCCGTATGATTTTAAAGCTATTGGCAAAAAGTGGGGGTCAATGGATCTAAGTCTTATTCCTATAGGATCTTATTCTCCTAGGATATTTATGGCGCCGGTGCATATAGATCCTTTCGATGCTGCTAAAATCCATAGGGAAGTCGGATCGGTTTTAAGTCTTGCCATACACTGGAATACCTTTAGATTATCCGATGAAGGGAGATTAAGACCTCCGTACGATCTCTATCTAGCTATGCAAGAAGAAAAATTGGACCCCTTAAAATTTTTAGCTCCCGCAGTTGGTTATGAAATTAATTGGTGAGATTTTTTCTTTAGTAGCCTTAAGGTTTCAGGTTTTGCGTTGGAACTATCTCGAAGAGAAAAAAGTGAAAAGGCTCTTTTATGCAAATCCCTTATTTGCGCGTACCGATAGGGCTATGAAAAGGCTCTATCGTTTTTCTTCTCCCTTTTCTATTTTAAAGAACTTTTTGCAGGGTAAGGGGGAGATGGATGTACATTGCTACGGAGAAACACCCCTAACTCTACTTGACCAAATGGCGCAAGAATGTGGCCTATCCTCTTCCGATCATTTTTTGGAATTGGGAAGTGGAAGAGGTAGAGGGATGTTTTTTCTCTCTAGCCTGTATGGTTGCAAAGCATCGGGTATCGATGAGGTTCCCGAGTTTGTGTTAAAAGGATACGATCTTTCAAAAGCTTTTCCAAGCCTTAGACTTTCTTTTTTCTTAGGGGATATGACAGAGCAGTCTTTAGAAAAAGCATCAGTACTCTATCTCTATGGAACGTGTCTTCCTGATGAGACTATAGAAAGGCTTGCTGACAGGATGAAAAGCCTTCCCCCTAGCACAAAAATCATCACGGTGAGCTTTCCTCTTACAGACTATAGACCCTCTTGTTTCACACTACTCAAATCTTTTACTGCAGAATTTAACTGGGGATCTACAGAGATCTTTATCCAGTCTCCCTGCAAAAATTTTCTGTAATTGATAAAAAATCTTTTCGTTAAATCTTTTTTTTTCTACTCTCTTATTCTTAATTGAATCTTTAATTTAAGAAAAAGGGGGGATCTATGGCAGCTCCAATGCAACCTGTAAACGAAGCGATGCCAGTGGCTCAAGGTATACAGACAAGGGGGGCTTCAAGGTCCTTGGTTCTTTGTGGAAGATCAGTCACCAATTGTTGCGCTCATACGGCTTTTATAGCTGGCTATGGACTTGCATTCACGGGACTTGGGGTTTCTATTTGGTATCAATCTATTGTAGTCGGAGTTTTTTCAGCAATCGTTGCAGTTCCTATAGGTGTTTCCCAGTGTTTCTGGTCTCGCTATTCGAATGTTGCAAATGCTGCTGAAGATGTAGATGACGCGGCTCGTGGCGCAAGGGAAGCCGCTGCAATCGTTCAGACAGCCGCCACTGCTATATTGCAAAGTTCCGGTAATATAGCAAGAGCGGCTGGACATACAGAGCAAGCAGCGGGTCATATACAAGTAGTTGTAGATGGAGAGCGCTTGGCCTCTCTCGAGGTAAATGCCCGGGAATTTACGGAGTCCTCTGAAGTGATATCCAGAGAAAATGCCCTTTTAAAAGAGCAGCTAGAGGATCTTAAAGGCTGCCTTAGCCCCTTAATGGCTCTTGTTACTTCTTTTAAATCCTCTTTAAGTACACTGAAGGTTGGTATACAAGCGGGCACTCCGTTGCTTGTATCTTTTACAGATCTCGAAAGAAGGCTCGACTTTGTCGCAAGCTCCTTGCAAAGTGATGCCCAATCTACTGCTAGCTCTATTCAATCTTTGATTGAAGAGGCAGCTCAAATAGCTATTGCTACCATGCAGATTATACAGCAAAAAAATAGGGATCTGTCCCAGGAGCTTCGCGCAGCAACAAGCTCACTTGTATCAACTGTAGCGCAGACCGCCGGACTCACTGAGCACATAGCCCAGCAGGAGGCTGAAAGAAATACCCTTATAGCTCGATTAGAAGCTATGCAAAGAGAAAATAGAACTCTGCAAGAGAGGCTCCAGCAAACTTTAGGAGCAATCGATACTCAAAGAAGAGGGCATGAGGACTCAGCTGCCGCAGGCATAGGGGAATCAACACAGTCTTTGCGCGATGTGGCGGGGGAAAGAGAAAGGCTTATAGAGCTGATAGCACTTATGCAAGAGCTTAAAAGAAGTTTACCGACGCCAAGTGCTGCGGGAGTTACGTAACTTGAATTTTACAGGAGAGAAAAATGGCCTCACATATTTTGCTTACGTCCGTAGCCCCCGCAATAGTCAGTCATGAAGGAGCTGCAATTGCCTCCGCTGTAGTTCCCTCACTTGCCGGGCGCTCTATCACAAGCTATGCGCAGTCGTTTATGATTGCGGGTATCATCATCTCCGTTATGGGAGTAGCCGCAGCTATTTTTACCTCGGCGCTACTGACAGGTGTAGGCTTTGGTCTTGCTGGTATAGTTTCAGTTATTGGGGTGTTTGTGGCTCAAAGTGCCTTTGAAGGAGAGCAGTTGCAAAACTCCATAGCGCAGTTAAATCTCCAAAATGCCTTTTTAGATGGTCAGAGACTAAGGTTAGATTCTTCCGTTACTTTACTAAAGGGAGAAAATGATCGTTTACAGCAGGCTCAAGGAGGCCTTGATCTGAAATACAAAGAGCTTGAAGGGGAAAACGCAAGAATACAACAGCTATCAAGTGCCTTAGGACTTTCTTTGCAGGGAATGACAACTGCTAATCACGTCTTATCGGAAAGTAAATCAGTACTTATTGCTAAAGTAGCTCAGCTTCAAGGGTATGTTGCTGAAGGTAAAGCCACTCTACAAACATTCGTAGATACCCACAGAGAATTCTCTACAAAGGTCGGGGTGTTTGCTGAGGCAATTGCTAGATTAGATAATACAGAAGGGGTAATTCGGAGTGCCATTGTCGATTTAGAGATGCAGGGAGCGGCCTCTCTTCCGGGGCTCAGGGAACACGTGACTTTAGCTACAGAAATTTCGGGTTATATACGTAGTAGGATGCAAGAAGAGAAGGAAGAGCAAAGCCTAGCAATTGAAGGCTGCCGGCAGGAGATTGCTTCTTTAAGAACGCATATTGGAAGTCTTCAAGGCTGTGTTAGAGATCTCGAGCGAATCAATGCCGCATTTACTTCAGGGCTCCAAGTCTCTGAAGCAATTGCAGGTCTTCAATTGGAGCATAGAGACGCACTCACGGCTCTTATAAGAGCTTTAGAAGAAAGCAGTGCCAGGTTTGAACGAGAGAGGAGGCAACTGAGGACTCAGGCGGAGGATTTGCAAACGACATTTAGGCAGCTTGTTGTAGAAAGGGATACTTTAGTTCTCACCTTGCAAGGGCCTCTAAGACAATTAACCGCTGGTACAAGAGCTATATTACATCCTCCAGCAACAGCCTCACCTGTATAGAACTTTTGTTGGCTGAGAAATTCAATTTTTCTTGAATCTTACAGAGCAAGAGTGATACACAGCTGAAAACATTTTTTTTATTTTTTGGAGTTCTGTGAAGCATATTATTATCCCTTGTCTTTGTTTAGCCCTGCTGCAAGCCGAGAAAGTTTTAGCTGCTAATTCAACGGTTGCTACATACGGTCTAGTTGGGGGGCAAAATGGAACTGCTGCTTATGCTGCCTTTGTTGATGAAAATGGAAATATAAATCCAATTGATCTCGGAATACCAAATGGAAATATTGGATACTTAGGCAATAGTCCGAATATTGTAGCGATTAATGGTTCAGGAATAGGACTTATAGGAGGGCAAAATGGAACTGCTGCTTATGCCGCCTTTGTAGGTCCAGGCAGCAGTGCAGAGCCCTTAACCATTAGCATATCAACTGGATTCATTGACTCTGTTGCAATCAATTCATCAGGACTCGGACTCATAGGAGGGCGAAATGGAAGTGCTGCTTATGCCGCCTTTGTAGGTCCAGGTAGCAGTGTAGATCCCTTAAATCTTAGCCTTAGTAATGGGTCCATTAAATCTGTTGCGATTAATGACTCAGGAAGAGGACTTATAGGAGGGATAGATTATAATACAGGCGCTTATGCTGCGTTCGTCGTTCCTGGGCAAGCTCCCTTGGTGCTTTCAAACATTCCCTCACCCACAGGTAGTGGTTCTACTATCACAAGTGTTGCTATCAATAGCTCTGGGGCAGGAATTTTAGGTGGTTATTATTACGCTTTTAGTCCCGTTGGGTATGCAGTTCTCGTTGCGCCTAATGGAGATGTAACTCGTTTAACTCTTACCCTGGATTATTCAGAGATTGTAAGTGTTGCGATTAACGACTCAGGAATGGGACTTATAGGAGGGCTAAATGGACTTGGTGGTGGTTCTTATTCTGCTTATACGGCCTTCGTCGTTCCTGGGCAAATAACTCCTACGGTCCTTTCAGGCCTTCCCATAAGTCCAAATTCCACTATCACAAGTGTTGCTATCAATAGCACTGGGGCCGGAATTTTAGGCGGTCAGGGAGATTCTGGTAGCAGCTATAATGCCTCAGGATTTGCAGCTCTTGTTGCACCTAATGGGTTTGTAACGCCTTTAACTCTTAACTTGCCAAATGCGTTGATACAGAGTGTTGCGATTAATGACGCCGGAATAGGACTTTTAGGCGGGCAAAATGGAAGTGCTGCTTATGCAGCTCTTGTTGCGCCAGGTGTGCAGGTAACTCCTTTGGATCTCCAAATACTTAGTGGAAGTATCAGTGGTGTTGCAATCAACACTATTGGCATTTTTGAGGCAGTAACTCCTAAGTCGATAGGATCTAATTGGGGTGTTTTTAACTCTCAGTTTGCAGCTTCATTTGCTCTTAATTCCCATATGACAGGGAATCACAGAATAGCAAAGACGCAAGAACATCAGGACATTGCCTTTCTCGCTTCTGCAGATGATAACCTGCCCATGAATAGTGGAACGGTTGACAAGTCATCTCAAAATCCCAATACGATTTGGTTTTCCCCTTTTGGAAACTATGTTCACCAAAAAGCTGAAGGCAGTAACCCTTCAAGCAATAACTCGATTGGGGGCTTTTTAGTGGGGTATGATTACTCTTACTCTGATCTTATTTTTGGGGGAGCCCTTGGGTATGCTTATAACTACATAGGACTTGGTTCGGGAGTCGGTCATGGATCGGTTCAAGAGGAACTTGCAACATTTTATGGTTCCTATAAGCAAGGCTATCTACTGCTTAACTTTGCTCTTTGGGGTGGATATTATGAGCTGTATAATAAACGAAATTCACTTTTCTCTATCTCATCAAAGGCAAATACGGAAGGATGGATTTTCTCTCCCCACTTGGAAGTCGCTACTCCCTTTAAAAGAGGAAATACTGTCCCTGTTTTTTTTGAACCATTTGTCATGTTTGATTATGTCAGTAACTGGCAAGGAGGATTTACCGAAAAAGGATCCTCAGGACTGAATCTTGTGATGGATAAACATTATTCCTCAGTACTGCGAAGTGAAGTGGGACTGCGTCTTTTAGAAGAGTGGAATCTAAAATTAGGTGAGTTTGTCTTTGGGCAAAAATTTAGTTACGTTAACCAATCGCCTTTCTTTTTTAACTCGGTAACAACCTCTTTTGTTGCCTCGGCTTCTAGTTTTCCGGTTGCGATAGGAGGCTCTCAGGTGCAAAACCTAGGAGCTGTAGAGGTAAATGCTTCCTTCTTGCCATGGAACGAAAAATATCCCTATATTAGCTTTGGATTTCAAGGGGAGTTTGGATCTTCTTACCAGTCTTACTTTGGCAACCTAGAAATTGGCCGGTCTTTTTAGAACTTTCTAGAAACTCTTATTTAAGACTATCCTTGAGTTCAGATACCTTAGAGCTTAAGGCTAGTGTTATTTTAAGGAGAAAAAATGAAAGAACATCCCCACTCTATACCCTTGATTGGCCTTGGCACATGGCAGCTTACAGGAGATCTCTGCCTTTCTACGGTTAAAGAGGCTTTAGCTCTTGGCTATAGGCATATTGACACGGCAGTGTCTTACGAAAATCATAAAGAAATAGGGTTAGGCATTAAGGGGTATAAACGGGAAGATCTCTATCTTACTACAAAGATCCCTATTGAATCGGTAGACTTTCATGATGTGGTAGCAAGTGTTGAAAAAATCTGTGATAGCGCGCTCTTAGATCTTGAAACTGATTACCTAGATCTTCTTCTCATACATAGTCCCGATCACGAGATGCCCATGGAAAAGATGATCTTTGCCATGGAAAAATTACGGGATAAGGGGAAAATCAAGTATCTAGGTGTTAGCAATTTTACCATGCATCATATAGAAAATCTTTTAAGCCACGAGGCTTATATCTCGGTGAATCAAGTGGAGTTTCATCCTTACTTATTCCAGCAAGAGCTATTAGATTACTGCAAACAGTGGCATATCCGTCTTGTTGCCTATAGACCTTTTGGTAAGGGAGAGCTCTTAAAAGACCCTTTATTTGCCTATATTGGGAAGAGGGTGAATAAGAGCGCCGCGCAAATTATTTTGCGCTGGCTTATCCAACGGGATATCCCAGCCATTCCCAAAGCATCATCAACTGAGCATTTAAAGGCCAATCTGGATGTCTTTGATTTTATCCTTACCGAAGAAGAGATGGGAAAAATAGATGCCCTTCACCGCAATATCCGCTATTGCATGAGAGATTTTGCAGAGTTCTCCTATTAGCGCTTGCGTATATAGGAGGTGCTGCCAAGAGCGTCATGCGCTTCTTGTGTAGGAAGAAGATCAAAGCTTTTTTGTAGGTCGGATCTCCCATTCATCCCAAGTTTTTTCTTAAGAAGACCCCTAATAAGGTAGTATTCAAAGTAGTTTGAATTTCTTTCTATGGCGCTATCAAAAGAGTTAAGCGCCTCTCTGTATTTTCCCATGTTAATGAGCGCTTTGCCTTGCAGGCTATAGAAGTGACCTTCTCTTGGCTGTATTTCGATTGCTTTATTAGCTTGAGCCAGAGCATCCCCCTTGGGGATACTGAGCTACAGTGGCTTCATTAGCCCTTACCCTTTCTTCAGAGGGGGGATGAGTTGCAAAAAGACCATCCATCCAACTCACATTTCTCTGTCTTTCAAGCTCTACAAACATCTGCTGGAGTGTGACCGATGCCTCTGGTTCGTAGCCCGCTTTTTGCATGTATTTAATGCCGTATTTATCGGCTTCAAGTTCTGCTGACCTACTGTATTTTGTGGTAATGAGTCCAACGCCTATGTTAGCGCCTTGCATGATAGCCCCTTCATAGGCGCCTCCTTCGACCGCTTGTGACAGGCCCATAAGGCCTGTTTGCAAAAGAGCATCTCTTTGCATAGATTGCGCTCCATGTCTTGCTGCGCTATGGACGATTTCATGGGCAAGAACCGCCGCGAGCTCCGCTTCATTTTCCAAATTGACAAGCAGTCCTATGTTGATAGAGATCTTTCCACCGGGAAGGGCCCAGGCGTTAGGAACGGTATTATCGAGTACAGAAAATTCAAAGGGGAGCTGGGGTCTATCGGATGCTGTAGCTAGTTTCATTCCGACTTTGCTAACGTATTCAGAAACACTTGGATCAGCGACATAATCGCCCCCTTCCAGCTGCTTGAGATAGGGGTAATATTCATTGCCAATTTCTATTTCTTGCTGCTCGGAGACGATCTGCATCTCGTTTTTTCCCGTGACGGGATTGGCGCCGCAACCGCCTAGAACGAGGAGAATGCAAGGAAGGAAAAGTTTTCTTGGGAGCATGAATATCTACCTATTGGACATGGTAACTTATCTATATGTCATAGGGTGATTTTTTCTTCAGGGAAATTTCCTTTAGTCTTTAAAATTTACAGGTGTAGGGCCTTTTGAAGATCTTCGTGCTCAAAAGCCGATGCCATCCGGTCTATTTCTGGTTTTTTTAAATGAAGCTTTATAGCTTCACTACGCCACGATGCTGTAACGGAACCAATTTCCTTTGCAATCTGCTTAGCGTAAAGAGGAGCGAGATCGAAAGAATTAGCAACGGAGATGGCTAGATCGAGGCATGCGTTAGAATCGATAAGATCGATCGCTGTAGATAAGATTCTGGGCTTAATATCCGTAGGCGTTGGATTTAAGTCGTAAGCGGGGGAAAGTCTCCATCCTGATAGGCCTGAGTAGAGAAATGCATGGTTACGTAAATGATCATCTACATTAGAAATCATGATACTAAAGACTATACGGCGCCATAACTGCTCTAAGTCTTCTTTTGGTGAGGCGCTTATTTGCCTTATAACATCAACAATTTCCAAGTAGCTATGCATCTCATTGTCTTTAGCCTGCAGGGCGCTCATCGCTGAGAGAAAGGGGATACGAGTAGCTCCTTTTCGATCAAATCTCCGAGACAAAAGCATTCTCTTCTTGCCGGCGCTTTCAAGGCGCCACTCAGGAAGAGTAATGCCAGCTTTGGAGGCAAGTGTAAGAGCTACAGCTTCCCATGCAATAATATCGGTTTCATCATCTTTACGAGGGAATTTTACTATGGCTAAGTGACCATCTTTGTCTTTTACTGAGGCTTTAGGTCTAGCTCCCCCTAAGGAAGAACCTGGTGCTAGCAATAGGCGAAGATCTTCATCAGTGTCAGAGTCTTGCATTACATGGCTTGCTGCAGTAAGTAACTTGCCGACTGTTATTAAAGGGGGAATATGATGCTGTTTGTATGTGGTTAAAAATGGCCCTGATTCCTCTTTTTTAAAACGTAATGCTCCTAGCCTTCCCTCATCATCGATCATCAATAAAAAATCAATTTCCTGCAAAGTGCGAGGAGTTCGTTTTTCTTTTTCTGCATTTTTTCTTTCGGAGCGGCGCATTAATAAGCGGCCCCAGCGATCGGGCGCAGAGTCATCAATTGCACCAAAAAGCGGTTTGTCAGCAGAAGCATGAAAAGAACCGGCATCTAGTTTTAAAGCTGGATCTAGAGAAAATTTCTTCGGATGATCTAACCAATTAGGATCGTACTCAAAAGACATGCTCTCACGACCGTTTCTCGATCTTCCCCAAAGTTTACCCACTTTTACAGGCACGCCTTCTAGATCTAAATACACTAAAATTATCTGATCCATCAGTCCCTTCCCTTTTCTTTTTTAGGAATCCGAATGCGCTGAGGTAATTTTTCTGTTTCCAAGTCCATTCCTAGCTTGTCAAATGTAGGTTCTGCAAGCTCAGCGAGTCTCTCTACCATTCCTAAAACAAATAAAACTTTAGCATAAGCTCCAAGCGATACTCCGCTATCTCCTTTTTCGATTTTACTTAAGGTGACTCGACTAATATCTGCTCTTTCAGCTGCGAGCTCCATAGGGATTCTACGGCGGCGTCTGGCGTCGCGAAGATCCTGTCCTAGTTTTTTTAAGGCTCTTTTAACCGGGATTGGTGAGTATTTAGTGTTCATAATATTAGTCCTTATATTGCTTATTGTATATTTTTGTGTACATTAAGTAAATCTAAAATTCGATCGGTTAGAATCCGCGTAAACTATTAAGGATTTGTTTGATAAGAATTTAATGAAACATTGAGGCGATTGAATCCTCTTCCCTATTAAGCCATGATAATAGTTCTATCATACCGTTTCATGAAATCATCTACGGTAAGGGAGGTTAACGCTTCTAAATCGGTTAAAGAAGTCTTTACATGGCGAAATTCGGTAAATCCATGATAGCGATAAACCGCTGCTTCCAGCCATTCTGCAATAGCTGCACTTCCTCTTTGAAAAGGCATATTATGAGAGAATTCATAGCGCAATAAGGCAACTTTATTTTTAAGGTCGGTAAGGCCTTCTTTATCACGATTCCAAAGAATGGCCTCTTGAAAAATCTTGGCTATATTTTTCAAGGTTGTTTCGATAAGAAAGGTGTCTTGGTGAATAACCATTACTTTCGAATGCCTTTTCATCCGATCGACCGGATCTTCAGAATAATTACAATACATCCATGTGAGATATTGAGAAATGGCGTAGAGCTTGCCGTCCACTTCTAAACGATTTGTAGCAAGAACATACATACTCTTTAAATTACCAGGATTCCCTGCTACTATAACTTCACCGCTAGGAGTCGCCATTTTCGTAGGAGAAGGACATTCAATGGCCAATGCTTTTAAATAATGGCTCATTCGTAATCTCTTATCGAGATCTGGGG
The DNA here is from genome assembly GCA_026398435.1 of Chlamydiota bacterium. GTDB lineage: Bacteria > Chlamydiota > Chlamydiia > Chlamydiales > Rhabdochlamydiaceae > VGMB01. The sequence goes on from JAPLSW010000060.1 coordinate 18,485, forward strand.
CGGAGGATTTAAGAGAAAGCATAGCTTCCCGGCTATTTACAAAATCAATAATGTTCTCTGGTTTGCGGCCTTCAATGGTAATGGCGGCATTTAATTCCTCAATAGTTGGAATTGTCCCTAACCTAAGCAGCACTTCTCCGGTAAGTACTTCTGCTGAAAATTTATTAACACGTCCTAAGACTTTTTTGGTTTCTTCATAGGTAGTTTGAGAAAAGCCTCTTATATCGTGTCGAAGTGTTCTCAAGGCTCTTTGTAATCTATCCAAAAATAAAGAATTATATTCAGAGTATTCTTCTCCATCTAAAAGGGTAAATGCACCTATATATCGGGCATTTTCCCCTCGAGCTAACTCTTCGGGAGTACAGGGGAGCTCTCTTTTACGACCAAAGCTTTCAGCAGAGTTAGTGCCATGAGCTATTGCAATGTTTTGGCGGGCGGCTGAAAGATCACGTAACACCTCATAAAAAAGGGCGGTTACATCTTTCCCCTCACTCACTCCAACACCTATTTGTCTTGTAGCAACCTCAATGGCTCTATGTGATTGGGATATATAATCTTCTTGTCTTCCTCCGTATTTTCCAGGATTTCTCTCTGTGATATAAGAGGCGTGTGAACTAGTAGAAGTTAAAGAAGATGCCATAATAACCTAAATATTTAAAATATGTGATTTGTGTATTGTAGTTAAAGTTCAAATTGTTTTCAATTTATAATAAATATTATAACATTTAAAATTCAATGTAAATTTATTTATTAGCGTGAATGATTTTTAATTTAGTTTTTATTGAATAAAAAACTGTTAAAATATATTATCTTTAAAAGTTCTATATAGAGGATCCTTAATGAGTATGGCTATAGATTGTATTAGATTTAATCCACAGATGATAAGATCTGCATTTCCCTTGGATATGGGCCTAAGCCCTCATCTAGGAGCTGAAAAAGAAGCCCTTTCTCAAAAGGAAAGAGTGCTCGAGCTTACCAATCTAGTAGCCGCCCGGGTTATTAAATGGGTAAATCCAATCACAAGATGTTTGGGATACACCGAGAGCGAAGACCTCATCCGTCTTGATCTAACCTTAAGAGGTGTAGAAATGGGCGTAAATGTCTATGGGGCATGTTCTGAAAAGGGACTTCCTTCCATAACCTCATTAAAATCGCATATGGAAGGAGCTATTTCTCTGCTAGAAAATGAGATGAAGGGAAAAAGGGCAGGGGAAAGAACTCTCGTTTTCCATCAATGGCTCTATAGGACTTGTTTAAAGCTTTATTTTAGAGATATGGCAGAACGCTTTGCTCTACAGGATCTGTCTCAAAACAATATAAAAGCAATAATAAGCCAGTTAGCAGAGGCTCTTTCTCCGATTCTTGATAAAAAAACAATTGAGAAGTTGTTTTTGGAAGCTCTGATAAAAAATGGGAATATGCCGGCTTCTTTGCAAGTATATAGCCATGCTTTGACAATAGAATCATCTTGTGAAAGAACTGAGTTCATAACCCATGTAGCTGTTGAAATTTCAAAAGCGCGCAGCGAGGTAACAGCTCGTATCCAGGATAAAATATCCTCACTTGAATCTGAAGCTCTTAAGCATAATCACTTTTTAGAAGAGGACCTTCTTAAAGTAAGCAGTTCGTTAGGGAATATTGTTCTTAAAACAGGTTCCTTTGTTAGCTCTCTTAGATCTTCTTTTCCCGGTGTTCTTAAAAGAGTTCTTGGGGAGCAAGGAGTCAGTTTTCTGCGAGTTAATAGACTCGACTGTAATACTCTTGAGTACCAGGATCTGCTTCAAAGAGCTAAAAAGGCCATTCCTGCAGGTCCTTATTTAGAAAATCCAGATTTGCTTTTAAGGGATCCATCTAGATCTTATTCTCCATGGGAGCTGCGGATGGAAGCATTAATAATTCAAAATACAGAGATGCAGCTTGCTCAAAGCGACCATGCAGGGCTTTTAAGGAAAATTAATGGGCATGCACGTCGAATAGTCTCAATTGGGGGAATCGGGTTAAATCCAGCAGCAGATTTGCATTCAGGGATGGGTAGACTCCTTGGGGCTATTGCTCCAACTTCGGAAATTTCCCTATTGCAAAGATCAGAGCCCCCTGAGCCGACTCCTGGAGAAGTGACTATAATTGCTGAGGAAAGAATCCAATTTCTCCAGAGATTTTCTTTGATTTTGCAAGACATGGCTTATCGGGTACCTGGAGATAGTAGAGTGGAAGATTTTGCTGTAGAAGCGTTTGAGAGGCTCTGCTCTTTGTAGTTGAAATTATTGCTTAATTTATCTGCTTTTTATTTTATTTCCCATGCTTTTCAAATCGCATTTGAAATTATTTGTTTTTCATCTTTCAAAAAAAAAGATATCATTTTTATAGCTGAAAATTGGCTTTTTTTGATTGAATATAGATGATTTTACTGATATTCTCTTTGTGTTTATTACCCGTTTTTATTCGGGTTAATTATATTCGATTTTATCAGCTGTAAATGAGTAATGATTGATGCTTCAGAAGTTTACATGGAAAGTTCTCCTTCTACTAACTCTTGCTTTTCCTTTTTCTGCAGCTTACTCTTGGTGGGATGCAGGACATAAAACAATTGCTGAAATTGCCTATGCTGATCTTACTCCTGAGGCGAAAGAGTCAGTTGATGAGATTGTAAAAGCCTTTCATACCCATAACCCCTCTTATAAGACATTTGCGGATCTTGCTACTTGGCCCGATCACCTCAAAAAGGAAGAAAAGGCATTTCTTTATACCGACCTTCATTTTATTGTTCTTCCCTATGATTCCGATGGGATTCTTTCTAAAGAAAAGCTAAATGAGCTACAGGCTCTGTCAGAAAAGGGAGCTTTAGCATCCATCCAAAAAGCTAAAGAAGTTCTTTCTTCAACCAAAGCCTCTATGAACACTAAGTTCTGGGCTTTATCTTACCTAGCCCATGTTGTAGCAGACCTCCACCAACCCCTTCACTGCTGCACTAGATTTTCCACCGAGATGCCTGAAGGTGATTTTGGAGGTAACCTCCATAAAATCACTTCCTTTAAAGGAAGTTCTGCGAAAAATTTGCATCAGCTATGGGATAGTGGATCCGGGCTGCTTCCTACTTTATCCGGAAAAGAAAAGGCCGACGCTAAGCTCATTTCCCTTTTTGCAAAGAAAATTTCCCAAGATCTTCCTAAAGACACTCTTTACGGCATAGATAGCCTAGATCCCAGTGTTTGGGTTCAGGAAAGCCACTCTATTGCCAAAGAGCATGTGTATACCCTTAAAGTAGGCACGGAGCCGACTAAAGAGTATTTGGTAGCCTCTCAAGCTATTGCAAAAAAAAGGATTGCTCTTGCAAGCTATAGACTCTCTGGTATGCTAAATGTTGTATTTTCTAAGGATCAATCTGAAGTACCCAAGGGGTAAGGTATGAACGCACTTTCTTTAGATCCTATCGCTAAGAAAACAAGGTCGGCATTTCTATGGACGAGCCTTCTTAAAACCCCTTTTTGGACTCTCTATAGTCTTTTGGGTTTTATTCTCTATAAAGACCTTCATGCAACAAGCCTTCAGATAGCGGCCTTTTTAGCACTAAAACCTGTTGTCTCTATCGTTTCGATTTATTGGAGCTCTTTTGTTAAAGGTCGAAGAGATAGACTCAAAGCTAACATCATCGTGGGAGCCGTTCTAGGGTATCTTCCTTTTTTCTTTTTCCCCTTTGTAGATAGCCCTTGGTTTTTCATCATTTCAGGAGCTCTTTATATGATGCTCACAAGAGGGATCGTCCCTGCATGGATGGAGATACTTAAGCTCAATATCAAAGACTCTTCGAGAGAAAAGGTCTTTGCTTACGGCAATGCTGTCTCCTATGTAGGAGCTATACTTCTCCCTGTTTTCCTCGGTGACATGCTCGATATCCATCCGGGTATCTGGAGATGGCTTTTTCCCTCATGCGCCCTGCTTGGCCTTGTAAGTATATTTTTTCAGCTGAAGATTTCTATTCCTAAAGGAAAAGTCTTAGAATCCAAAGAGCCATTTTGCTTGAAGGCAACTCTTATCGACCCATGGAAAAATGGCTGGAAGCTATGCCGGTCTAGAAAAGATTTTTCTTCCTTCCAGATTGGGTTCTTTCTTGGTGGGATGGGTCTTATGATCATGCAGCCAGCGCTCCCTAAATTCTTTTTCGACAGTCTACACTTATCCTATGCGGAGCTTGCTATTGCCCTATCTGCTTGTAAGGGGATAGGCTTTGCTACCACCACGAAATACTGGTCGTGGCTGATGCAAAGATGCAACATCTTTGCTTTTAGCTCGTATGTAACAGCTCTTGCTGCTTTGTTTCCCTTAGTTTTATTGCTGTCAGAGTTTCAGACTTTTTGGCTCTATGCTTCGTATCTTATTTATGGGGTTATGCAAGCCGGTAGTGAGCTTAGCTGGCATCTATCGGGTCCTATTTTTGCGAAAAAACAAGATAGCTCGATATTTAGTAGTGTCAATGTGGCAACGGTCGGTATTCGGGGCTGCATTGGCCCTTTCTTAGGATCTCTTCTTTGCTCCCATTTCAGCGCGCAGTTCGTTCTTGTATCTTGCTTTGCCCTCTGTCTCCTAGCTACAGTGCAAATGGGGTATGCCGCGCGGCAGAAGGCCGCTCGGGCTGTGTCTTAGTGATCTCCTCTGCGAGTCTTAGTAAAGTTACCAATTCTGTAAGTCGATAGAAAATACCTAAGACCTTGCTTTTCAGCTCCGGAGAGATCTTTCGTGAATATTTCTTCTAGGAAATTCTCAGGAAGAGGTGCTGTCTTTTCTTCTAGATCAAGAGGAAAGTGCTTACGGATAAGAGCTCGCCCTACCATGGGCCAGAGGTTGACATTCAATTTATCGGCTGAAAGTTTTGAAGTTATAAATGCTGAATCATGGTTCCAAAAGAAATCGACAAAAACAGGAAAAACACTAGAGAGGCTAAGCTCATCACTGGTATGTGATTGGAGTAAACTTAAAAAAGATTTTTCGACAAGAATAGGATTTTCATGCCAGAGAATGCCTAGTAGATTCTCTGTAATTTGGGGGGCGCTTTCTTGTTCACTTGTATGGAGCGCTTCAAAGAATATAAGGCTAAGACGCCGCTGCTCATGGATAGGCTCATCTTTAAGGAATTGATATAGGATTTGAGTACCGGTTTCTTGATTGAAACCAGGCTGACTTACAAAATCATTTATTTTCATAATAAAAGCATATTTAGCATGGAAAAAGGAAGGAAAAAGCTTTTCAATAGCAATATCGCTTGTAAGTCTTTCTAAAGTATCAGATCTCTCTAAAAGAAGGAGTGGCAATACATAGCCTATTCGAGGGTCTTTAAGAAGAAAGGATAGAAACTCGTGGATTTCTTTCAGTTCGCTAGAAGATTTCGGTTTTGGGCTAAGCAACCTTTCTCTATCTAAGATTTTATATAAGAATGTTGTGATCGCTGGGTCATCCGTGCTGCTGATATCTCTTATATCATGGGTGTATTTTAAGAGATGTTTTTCAGGATCTGTTAATCCAGCTCTTTTTAAATTATCATATAGAGCTATTCCTAAAGGCTGCGTTTTTTGAAAGGTGATAAGGCTTAACATTTGAAAGGCTAAGAATGGAGATAACAGCTCCTTGATAATGGAGCGCTTATAAATTACAGGTACTTTTTCTAGATTTAAAAATGAGATAGTATCGATAGTATCGTGAAAATGCCTATGCATTAGGCTTGGTCGTTCAAGGTTCTCAAGGGTTTTTCGATAGTGTTTTTCTTCAGGACGGTATTCTGGATCGAGTGTAAAAAGACCGGATTTTTTAAGGTTTGCTATTGATTCAAGGTCTGTAAGCGCTTCATCAAGATCTTCATCGCTTTTTAGTGTTTGTTTAAGAGTGCACATAAGTTCCATCATATCAATGGAGAGCCCAGATGATAAAATAAGCCCTGCAGCCTCGATATATTCAGGATGAGAAGCGGTAATTTTCAGATAGCATTTAGCCAGAATTTTTCCAAGTAGGGGAGCTGAATGCAGGTGGGGCATTTTACTTCTATCATACGAAAGATAGGATTTTACGAAGTTTAAACGAACTTTTGCCCTTATTGTTTTAGTATACTCCCACGCTTCATAGCTTGCTACTCCCTCATGGAGCTTAAAAATAAAGGGGGATAGTTCAGCACAGCTTGCCCAGGTGCAGTTTTCCTGGGTTTGCAGTTTTAGTTTATCAACGGCTGTCCAATGGGCTCCAAGGGATTCAGGTAAGGTGTTTTCGAACCAAGTTGCGGAGGTATTCGATATAATATGGGAAATAGACTCTATGGTTAATTTACTTCTATCGAAGGTCCCAATATAGATTCCAGGATCAGCTTGCCGGGCCCCTCTATTTCCTCGGTAAATTTTATTTCCAATGAGCACAACAATACAGGCGTGTTCATCCCATCCACTTGTTATAATAAGGGGAGTCGTGGGATCGGAAGTAATCTGAGTGAATTTTTTGCGGGATAGGGGAAGGTCTTTATCTGTAAGTATTATCGAGCATTCAGGGATTCCTTCTAAGCGCTTGATTTCTGTAAAATAATCAGAGATATCTTCATCAATAAGGCCTGAACCAGGTCTAGATAGATGGTCAAAAGTCGCTGTCCATTTATGCAATCCGAAAAGAGCTGAAAGTTGTGATCGTAAAACATGCTCCTTTGTTCCAGGATAGGATAGTTTTTGGAGTCTTTTGGTAGCCCGTCCTGTAAGTATGGTAGCTTTTCCAACACTGTCCCTAGGTGGGGGTATTGCCGAACAGGTGTCTTTAGCTAGAGCTTTTAACACGGCGCTATAGGGCTTAATCTGAGCTGTATATCCGATATAATGAGCCACGTCTTTACATCTTGTGGGCTTGGCTCCTAGGCTTAGTAAAAATTTTATGAGCGCATCCTCTTTTCTTGTGTAAAGGGCTGCATTGAGGATCCTTTCTAAATTGATGTAGGGTATATGACTTGGAATAGTTTTTTTTAAATCCTTTAAAATTGCCGGGGTAATTGCATTATCTTTTAAAAGGTAAATGATGCAGTGCTCTAGTTGTTTAGCATCGATTATTTTTTGAGCGCAGTCGTCAACTCTTTCTTCTATGGGGGCCTTAGCTTCCTTTTTCCAATAA
>JAPLSW010000060.1:25721-50284 GCA_026398435.1 Chlamydiota bacterium
TAGGATCTCTATAACTACAGATTTGGCATCTCCGAGGCTATCGAAGACGGAGATGAGAGTTTCTCCAGTAGGAGATGTTGCATGTAGATCGAAATGGCGAGTGTGAAGCATCGCTTTAAAAAGATGAAGTTTTTTGGCTTTGGCAACTTCTAGCAGGTCTTCGATCTTAGGAATATAAGATCTGTTAAAGGGGCTGGTAGCTATAGATCTAGCAGCCTCTTCCGTATCGGGGAATCTTATAAAAGGATTGTAGAGAGAAAAAGCCATATAGGGATTTGCGCTATAGATGGAAGCCGGAGATGCAGCACTCATAATTAATTGCCTTAAGTGTGAAAAGTAACTGATTAAACGATCTTTAACAAAATGATTAATTATAGATCACATAAGAGTGTAATACTTCGTGTCTGGAGTTCGTGATTTTATTCTTCTTATAGCTGTTAATGAGAATATTTTAATTATTCCCGCAGTTATTATCAATGGTATAATTATTTTTAAAGTTTGGTTTTAATTAAAAAAATTTACTCTTGCTCCAAGAGCTTTTGCTCCCTATACTTATCTTCTTTTAACCTTGGAACTTGTATGGATTATTGCAATTCAGTATTTGCCTCTTCACGCCGGAAAACTCGAGAAGTGAAAGTTGGGAAAGTGGGTGTTGGTGGAGATAACCCAGTCCGTATCCAGTCGATGACAACCTCTAATACCCGAGATATCGAGGCTACCATCGAGCAGGCTATCCGCCTTGCCGATGCCGGCTGCGAGATCGTAAGAGTCACAGTCCAGGGAATAAAGGAAGCAGAAAGCTGCGAGGCGATAAAAAATGGCCTTTTGCAAAAAGGCTATGATATTCCGATTGTCGCAGACATCCATTTCTATCCCCCTGCTGCCATGAAAGTGGTAGAGTTTGTTGATAAGGTAAGGATCAACCCCGGCAACTTCCTCGATAAAAGGGCTCTTTTTAAAACTATAGAATATGACGAGGCCTCCTACCGTTCCGAAATCGAAAAAATCCGGGAGGGCTTTTCTCCCCTTGTCGATAAATGTAAGACATTTAAAAAATCCCTTCGGATAGGAACTAATCACGGGTCACTCTCTGATAGGATAATGAATCGTTACGGGGATACTCCAGCCGGTATGGTGGAATCAGCCCTAGAATTTGCAAGAGTTGCAAGAGACCTCAATTTTCATGACATGATTTTTTCTATGAAAGCGAGCAACCCTAAAGTGATGATCCATGCCTACAGGCTCCTTGTTGCTGAGATGAACAAGCTCGGTTGGGATTATCCACTCCATCTCGGGGTTACAGAATCAGGAGAGGGGGAAGATGGTAGGATTAAGTCGGCCCTGGGTATCGGATCACTCCTCCTTGATGGGATCGGAGATACGATCAGAGTTTCCTTAACGGAAGACCCTTGGGAAGAGATAGATCCTTGCAAGCGACTTGTTGCATGGGCAAAGAGCTACCAAGGACAATCTGCTTTAATTACACCCATAGGGGGATTTTCTGTATCTCGAAAAATACACACCAAAGAGCCTCTTCACCCGCAAGGAACCGTACTACTTACTATTACAGAAGAAGATCTCCTCTCTGAAAACTTCTTTGCAAATATCGGTTGCTCTTTCCAGTTTGGATCTATTAAGAAAGGGCTCCAAACGCCCGACATGCTACTGCTAGATAAAAAACCAGAGACTCAAAAGGCCTTAGAAAATCTCTCTCTTCTTAGGAAAGGAGGGGTAGCCCTTCTTTCTAGAGATCCAGAGTGCCTATGCGATGTGAGGCTCATTTCTGAAAAACAACTAGTAGAGCCTCTTTCAGAGCAGCCTTACGCCCTCGAGATTACAGAAAGTACCGACCTGAATTTTATTATTTCAAAAAAACCTCTTTTCCTCCTCTTTACCCCAGAAAATTCCCCTCTACATGAATCTAGAGCTTTGTATAACAAGCTTTGTGAAGGGGGCGTTTCAACTCCTTTCCTACTCGGCTTTTCGTATAAAAGCAATTCCCAAGATACTATCATCCACGCCTCATCAGAATGTGGGGCTCTTCTAACTGATGGGATAGGGGAGGGGCTTTGTCTTTTTGCAGATTTACCTCTAAAAGAGAGAGTTTCTTTAAGCTTTGGTATAGCGCAAGCAGCGCGCCTGCGTACGGTTAAAACAGAGTTCATCTCTTGTCCAGGTTGTGGAAGAACCCTTTTTGAGTTGCAGAGTGTTTCTAAAAGAATTAGAGAAAAGACAGCTCACCTGCCAGGTGTGAAGATTGCGATCATGGGATGTATTGTCAATGGTCCCGGTGAAATGGCTGATGCCGATTTTGGCTACGTAGGCTCAAGACCGGGTAAGATTGATCTTTATGTCGGTAAGCAATGTGTTGAGAAGAATATCGACTTTGCTGAGGCTGATGAAAGGCTGATTGATCTGATAAAGTCTCATGGAAGGTGGGTTGAGAAAGAAGTCTTAAATTTATTTTCACCTTCTGCACCTAAAGCCGATTAAACAGTGTAATTTACAGGGAAGGCTCTGTTGCTTCTTATGGAAGAACTTGAGTGCCAATAGAGTCAGATGACTCTAATTTTTAGGATGAGATTATCATAGAAATATTTCGAATGTAAAATTGCCGCTAATTTTATAAAAGGAAGATCTCTTTCGAGATCTTCCTTTGTACAAATTTTTTGTATTTTTGTATTAGCTAGAAAGTCCGTTTTATATTTTTTAGGAATCTAACCAGCTTATCATATGGTTTTAGCTGCGGCTCTACCAGATAAGTTGAAGTACTTCTCTCCTTGATGAACGCAAAAGCCACCGCGCTTAGGTCTATCTTCAGGAACTTCTACTAAAAGTCCTACAGCCCTGTGAACTAATGATTCTGTTGTCCTGTGGCCGAGGAAATGTCCAATTTTGCTACTTATACTATGAGTATATTTATCATGCATAGAGCAATCAAGAGCTGCTCCCAAAATTCCTATTTTTTTTTCACCAGTAGCATGGTCTATTCGTATCGTTTTATTGGATTCTAGAGTCCTGATTATATTTAGTGCTACTGTGCTTAATGCTTGTTTAATTTCATGTGAAGCTACTGTAGTGCCTTGTGAGATTCCTGTTATTAATTTATGCATCTTATTTATATCTGCAATTATTGACATAAAAACTCCTTATTATTTGATTTTATAAAGTTAATTCTTGCTGTGTAATTAATATTTTATATAAAGTCCGATATAAAGTAAATATTTAAGTTTAATTTTTTATGCATAAAGTTAATCGCGTTTAATATTAAAGATGAAAGATTGTTTTATTATTATGATTATCAAGTAATTAGAGCATCCAGATCCGTTCTTGATGATTTAATAACTTTTTTAATTAATCGCAAGTTGCTGAAATTAAGTTTTTTAGGGCTGTTAGAAGAGGGCTGTTTAAGGACTGAAAGATCTGTTAATGACTTCTGTTAATTGCGGAAGTCATTAACAGATCTTTCTTTAGGTGATATTTGGCTTATTTCCTTTGATATTCCTTTGGCCATTTAAGTGAATTTGCACTTTTTAAGAGGCTTATTTCCTTTGATATTCCTTTGGCCATTTAAGTGAATTTGCACTTTTTAAGAGGAACAAGTTTTGTCCCTTTATAAAACTTAAATCCTAGATAAAAGAGTATGAAGATCGGTAGACCGATATAGGTCCCGATTAAGTTATCGAGATTTAAGGTATGTCCCATCCACGCATCAAATTGCTGTCCTAAGACTACAAATATTGTTAAACAGAGAGCAAATATCGGACCAAAGGGAAATCCCTTAGCGTAGTAAGGGAGGTCTGTTAATTTATGCCCCTGCGCAAGATAGGCCTTTCGGAATCTATAATGGCAAAGAGCTATGCCAAACCACGCTATGAAGCCGGTTAAGCTGGAAATATTCAGTAGCCATACAAAGAACTGCCCCTGACCAAATAAAGAGGAAAAAAACACCACGGTGCTGATCAGAGCGCTAAGAATGAGCGCTGGGATTGGGACGCCGTGTTTGGTAGTTCTTGCCAGGATTTTTGGTGCATTGCCTTCTTGGGCTATATGCCAGAGAGTTCTAGTTGCGGTGTACATGCTGGAATTTGCTGCTGATAGTATGGCAAGTAAGATTACAATTGTCATTGTGACCTCAGCAAAATGTAGGCCTGCCATGCTAAAAATTATGGTAAAGGGGCTGGCTCCCACATTTGTTGTGCTAGCGCTGATAAGCAGGGGATTGTTATAGGGAATGAGAAAGCTTATTACTGTCATTGATAAAATATAGAATAGCAAGATACGCCAAAAGACGCTTTTTACCGCTTTTGGGATGCTTGTTCCAGGATCTTTTGTCTCTCCGGCTGTCATCCCAAAGATTTCTGTTCCTTGGAAGGAAAATCCCGCAATCATAAGAACCCCCATAAAACCAATCCATCCGTTATGAAAGGGAGCATCTCCGATTTTCCAGTTACTTAGGTCTAATGGTTTTTGGTGGCCGAGTAGGCCCATTATGACAAAAATACCCACAAGAATAAAGAGGATGACCGCAGCTACTTTGATCCCAGAGAACCAGTATTGCATTTCTCCATACAGCCCAACAGAAACAAAATTTAAGGCTACGATGAGAAAGAAGAAAATACCCATCCATAGAGAAAAGGAAACACCCGGAAACCAGGTATGCATTATAAAAGCGGCCGCTGAAATATCTACGGCAGTTGTGATAGCCCAGTTTAGCCAGTAGTTATAGGACATAGCAAAGCCAAAGGCCGGATCTACAAAGCGTGTCGCATAGTCGCAGAAGCTACATGTTGAAGGGAGAAGGGTTGACATCTCACCAAGACTTGTCATAAGAAAATAGACCATAAGGCTTATGATCGTATAGGCCAGCAGCGCCCCGCCGGGGCCTGCCATGTGAATTGCTGTTCCGCTTGCAATAAAGATTCCTGAACCGATAGAGCCGCCGATAGCAATCATGGCGATATGACGGGCTTTTAGCCGCCTATGCAATTGAGTATTAGACATGATATTCCTAAAAAAATATGCAGAAGAAAGCGAGATGCATCTACTAAGACGTATATGAAGCGCTTCACGTGACATCCGTGACAGTGTTAGCGCTTATCGCTTTCTAACACCAACCCTATCTGTACTAAACCAGATATAATTTCGGCAATTGTTCTACAAGGCAGCGTCTTTGGGTTTTAGTACCCTCGACTGGGTGTGTAACAACTGCACCTCTTCTTATTGTTCATGGTAGGGAAAGAGATGTCTTTTTGTCAAAATATATAGAAATAGGCACTTGACTTTTGGGTAAGCAATAAATAATTAAACATGCAAATAATCTCATGTTAGGTTGTTATGGATTTGTTTTATTACATAACGTTTAATATAAGTTTAATTATAAATTGATTATATGTTAATATAAGTTTAGGGCGGGATATTATCTAGCGAAGGCGATGGTTCAATGTCCTCATTCCCTACAGGTCAGTAGAGCGGCTTGTAGGGTGCCCCTTTTTTTCAGGCGATTTGGTTTATTTAAGATGAAGTTTATACTAAAAGGAAAGGCCCGTCCTAACCTTTTAGCTATACCGATTTATCGTGTATATAATACTTTTTCTTAAAGTTCTCATGGTACCAGGCCCTCTCACAGAGGTGCGAGGTTACAGTACGATTGCTTAATGAGCCGGCTGTATCCATTTTTTGCATGAGTTCTCAAATCGCCTCTTTTTTTTTACTCATTGATTTTTTTTCTGATAGATTCGAAGTACTCTTTCCTTTTTTTCATATCCCTTTCAAATCCCCTCTCCACTGGCTTATAGAAATTCTGCCTTTCCATATCGTCTGGGAAGTACTGCTGCCCTGAAAATCCAAGGGGAGTGTCGTGATCGTAGATATATCCTTTTCCATAACCGAGGTCTTTCATGAGCTTTGTGGGGGCATTGCGGATGGCCTCAGGGGGACTTAAGTGCGTTGTTTCTTCAGCACATTTTTTAGCGGCCTTATACGCTGTATAGAGGGCATTGCTTTTTGGGGCGAGGGCTAGGTAAACAGCGGCCTCTGCAAGGGCAAGCTCTCCTTCGGGGGGCCCTAGTCTTTCAAAACTATCCCAGGCATTTAAAGTGACTTGTAGCGCTGTCGGGTCGGCAAGGCCTATATCTTCAGAGGCCATGCGCACAAGGCGCCTGGCTAGAAATTTAGGGTCCTCTCCGCCCGTCAGCATGCGAGCAAGCCAATAGAGGGCAGCATCCGGGTCGGAGCCTCGTATCGACTTGTGCAAGGCCGATATTAGGTTATAATGCTGCTCCTGACCCCGATCGTAGAGGGGAGCTCTCTTTTGCAGGAGCTTTTCTACTGTCTGTAGATCGATTAGGCCAGAGGGGAGGGTTTGTAGGGTTTCTACCATATTCAGAAGATACCTGCCATCGCCGCTACAGCTTGCAATGAGGAAGCTTCTAGCTTCACTTGAGAGGGTAATGCTTTGGCTAAGGGTAAGAGCTCTATCTAGAATTTTTCCAAGAGTTATCTCATCGAGATAAGAAAAAGTGATCACTCTCATCCTAGAAAGGAGGGCGCTATTTAGTACAAAAGAGGGGTTTTCGGTTGTAGCTCCCACAAGGGTTACCATCCCATTTTCTAGATAGGGGAGGAAGGCGTCTTGCTGGGCTTTATTCCAGCGATGGATCTCATCGACAAAAAGAAGAAGAGGCTTTGATGAGAGAAGAGGATGATCTTCTCTGTCTTGCAGGAGTTTTTTAAGATCAGCGACGCCGTGGGTTGCTGGATGGAAATTAACGCTATGAACGGAAAACGACTGCATGTAGATGCGGGCAAGTGTTGTCTTTCCGCAGCCGGGAGGTCCCCAAAAAACAGCGGACAAAGCTCTTGCCGAGGTGATAGTAGATTGGATCCAACCCCCCTCTCCGACAATGCTTTCCTGCCCATAAAAGTCGGTTAAATTTTGGGGACGCAGTTGCTCGGATAGAGGTTGTTTCATTTTTTTTCTTTTTTGTATTCCCCATCTGGCAGCTGTCTGAGAACCCAGCTTGGTTTTCTAAATTTATAGAAAACAAGGGGGATGCCACACATGATCACAAGCCCTATTACGAGGAAGCTATCGTAAAATAGTATGCTGCCAACGTGGAGCTGAGTAGGGGGAACAAAGCCAATTATAATGGCAAAGGTCGATGACATAATCCCCATTACGGACGCTATCCAAATCCCTTTGTGAGGGAAGGGTATTTTATAAACACGTGGCACATGGGGCTTAGTATACCGCAGACGAATTGCCGAGACAAACATTAAAATGTACATAACGAGATAGCTTTGCGCGCTAAGAGCCGTTAATATCCAAAAGCTACTGCTAATCGATGGCATAAAGAAGAATACTGATGCGGTCAATGTTACTATTATTGCCTGAAAAAATAGAAGATGGGTCGGTGTTCCATGTTTATTCAAGTTTTGGAGGAAGGGGGGGAGGTTCCCATGAACAGCTGTTGCATGGAGTCCTTTTACAGGGGAGATAAGCCAAGAGTTAACTTCAGCAATAGCTCCAATAGTAAGTAGTACTCCAAGTACCGGCAGGAGCCATTCTAAATGAAAGCTCGGTAGGAAAATTTGGAAGGCTTCCATTAAGCCTCCGGCAAGGCTTAGTTTATCTGTAGGAATGATCACAGCAATAGAGAGGGCTCCGAGCACCAAGAGCGCAAAGGTGATTAACGCCGCGAGCAAAATGGCTCGAGGGTAGTTTTTTTGAGGGTTAGTAACTTCACCGGCAAGTGAGGCAGAAACTTCAAGGCCTCCAAAGGCGAGGAATAGCCCTGCCATGAAAACAAAGCCCCCAACACCTGTGAAATGGGGGATTAAATCGGCTGCATTAAAAGTGATTTGCAGAGGGTGATCACCCGAGATCCAGCTGAAACCAAGGCCTATGATAAAAATACCTGGCACAATAGTTCCTGCAATCACCCCAATACTACTAAACCAGCTCGATACCTTAATCCCTAGAAAGTTAAGTAGGGTCATACCCCAGAAGCTAAATATGATAACAGATATGACGTAGAACTTATTGTTAATAAGGCTCGGAGCTACTACATAGGCAATGGTTGTAGCAACAAAGGAAAGAATGACGGGATACCATGCAACGTTATGAACCCACTGCATCCATATGCCAAAGAAGCCCCACTTATCCCCTAAGGCCTCCCTTATCCATACATAGACTCCTCCTGACTTGGGCCATCCGGTAGCAAGTTCTGCAGAAACTAGAGCACAAGGGACAAGAAAGAAGAGGGCAACGATCAAAAAATAGAATAAGCTACTAAGACCGAATTCTGCAATAAGGGGCAAGCTTCTTAAGGAGAGCATAATAGAAACGTTCATCATCGCTAGGATAAATACGCTGAGAACTCTTCTAGGCTTGTTATTAGGTAGCATGGGATCTCCAATGAGTTGCAAAAGGCTTTTCTTCTCTATTTAGTCAAAACCTTAAATGATGGGAAGTCTTTTTCTGCTTTACTGTTTTTTTTTATTTTGTCTACATTACTCTGATTGAAAGGATTGTAGTTTTAATAATTCATGTTATGTAATTGTTAATTTAAAATATGTTCATTTTTTAATTAAAATAAGTTAAATTAATAATAGAAGTAAGGAACAAGCTCTTAGGTAGTCTGGCCTCTTCTTTAATCAAAAATATGGAGATATCTTATATGAAACAACAACCAAACAAGCCACAACAACCAAACCAAAACCCACAAAACCCACAACAGCCTAACAAATGGCAACAACAGCCAGCTCAACCAGGTCAGAAACCACAAAGCCCTAACCAAGATAGAAAATTCCGTAAAGGAATGTAATCTTAGGTAGATAAAAACGATAGGTTTTTACAGGACCCGGCTTAGGTCTTTAATTAACGTGCCGGGTCATTTTTTTAAGCCCCTGATAAAGAGTCCTTGTGCATAGATAGCCACTGGATGATATCATCAGATTCATAGAGTGCTTTGCCATCTATAAAAAGGCATGGTACTTGGAGCTCCCCTCCCTGATTCTTTAAAATTTCCTTTCCAGCCGGATCATTTTGTATATTTCTCATGGGAACCGATTTGTGGATCTGTGTAAGGTAGCTTAATACCTTTTGGCAGTAAGGGCACCAAGGTGAGTAAAACAGCATAAGCTCTATTTTTTCTTGTGTCTGCTCACTTGGAGGATTCGAATATAGTGGCGCGCCCATATTAAAGGTGCAAAGGCACAGTATAAGGATGGAAAGAAGCTTCACAAGAGTCTCCCTGCAGTTATGATGGATTTATCGCATCTTAGCAAAAGTGGACATTTCATCGAGCCATTTTTGCAAAATACGAACTTTTTTTCGAAATTTCTTTTGGAAAAACCTGCTATTTCCTATGTTCTAAACTCAGATAATCCACAAGGAGATCTTTAGATGAGAAAGTCTTTATTACCTATATTTCTTAGCCTGACGATAGGTATGTCAGTGCTCGGACTATTACCCTTAAGAGGAACAGAACCTATGAAATTTACCGAACCGACTAAGTCGATGTCCTTTGATAAGACAAAAAAATATTTAGCAGTAATTCACACAGATAAAGGGGATATCACGTGCGTTCTTTATCCTCAGCAAGCGCCAATGTCAGTTACTAACTTTATCCAACTCTCTAAAGGGGGCTTCTATAATGGCCTTAGTATCCATAGAGTAGTTCCAGGTTTTGTTATCCAAGGGGGAGATCCTGATGGAAAAGGAACAGGCGGACCCGGATATACTGTGCCGGCTGAAATTGGACTACCTCACGAAATGGGAGCTCTAGCTTGGGCGCGCCTTCCAGATCAAGTCAATCCTCAAAAGCGTTCTAGCGGATCTCAGTTTTATATCACACTTGATAAAGTTGCTTTCTTAGATGGAGAGTATACTGTGTTCGGTCAGACTATCCAAGGGATGGATGTGGTACGCCAGATTAAACAGGGCGATATCATCAAATCAATCACTATTGAAGAAAAGTAACTTTCTTAAAGGGGCTCATTATCAGCCCCTTTTATTTAACTCTTTTTCTGTTTTTTATCTTAATTTTTATATCAAAAAATAACTATTTTCGATTATTTTAATTTTTTTTAACTAAAAATAAAAAATATTTTACTAATTAAAAAACCCCTTGACAACATGATGTGAGAGGGTTTTTTGTCTTTTTTATGTAGTTGTTTTTAAAGATAATATAAAATTTTCTTTTAATAATAAATAATAATTTAGTATATTGGTAATTATAGGGAGTAAATAGTTTGAATGTGTGCCTATGGCAAACATCAATAAGTTAAAGGCCCTATAAAAGAAACAAGGAGATTTTATATGGCGAAGAAAAGAACAGCTAAAAAAGCAGCTCGTAAGACTGTACGTAAAGCAGCTAAAAAAACAGTTCGTAAAACTGTTCGTAAAGCAGCTAAAAAAACAGCTCGTAAGACTAAAAGAAGAACTGCTAAGAAAGCGGCTAGATAGTCGAAGTACCCTGACTAGCTTATCTTGTTGCGACGATAGTTGCGCGAGAGTTTAGCTAATAGTATGGATTTGTCGAGCAAGTACAGGGCTTGCTGTATACTATCCTCTATCTAACCATGGCAGGATCTTTTTTTATGGGCAAATCTATTGATAGAATCGGGATAATCGGTGGGGGAGCGGCTGGGTTTTTTACAGCTCTTGTCACCGCTAAGCTTTCTCCAGAAACCGAGGTAATACTTTTTGAAAAGACCCGCCAGCCCCTTGCTAAGGTGAAAATTTCTGGTGGTGGCCGGTGCAATGTGACTCATAATTGCTTTGATCCTTCAGCCCTATCTCGTTTTTATCCAAGAGGAGAAGATGTTTTAAAGAAGGCATTTTATACTTTTCAGCCCCGTGATATGATTGAATGGCTGCAGGAAAGGGGAGTCTCTCTTAAAGTGGAATCCGATGGACGGATGTTTCCTTCTACTAACACTTCCCAGACCATCATCGACTGCTTTATGAAAGAAGCCAAAGCTCTCGGGGTGACTATTCGGCTAGAGAGTGAAGTATGCTCTATAGAAAAAACTGATGAGGGGGTAACTCTCACTCTAAAAGACGATACAAAAGTACCTTGCAGCGCAGCGTTGCTTGCTACCGGTGGCATGCAAAGATCTTATGCCCTTGCGGAGGCCCTTGGTCACTCCATTATCCCCGCCGTGCCTTCCCTATTTACCTTTAATATCCAAGATCCAAGGCTTGATGGGTTGAGTGGTGTAGCTGTTCCTCTTGCAAAAGTTACTCTTGAAGGAAGTGGAATTGAGGCAGAGGGGCCTCTTCTCATCACCCATTGGGGGATGAGTGGTCCAGCGGTGCTCCGACTCTCTGCCTGGGGAGCTCGCTATTTAGCTGATAAAGGCTATAAAACAAATCTTCTAGTAAACTGGGTGCCGAGTCTTCCCGAGCACAAGCTGAGGGAAGAGATTATCTCTTTTAAATCTGCAAATGCCTCCAAGCAGATCTTGCTTACCCCTCTTTTTGGGATACCGAAGAATTTATGGAGAAAGTTTACCGAGCACTGCCTCATGGCCGAACATAAATTATGGGCTCACCTGTCCAAGCAAGATCTCCACACCCTAGTGCAGGTTCTTTGCAAAAGTGTCTTTCCAATAGATGGTAAGAGTACCTACAAAGAAGAGTTTGTCACCTGTGGTGGTATCCCTTGGAAAGAGATCGATCCCAAAACCATGCAAAGCAGACTATGCAAGGGGCTGTTTTTTGCGGGAGAGGTAGTAGATACTGATGGTATTACGGGAGGATTTAACTTCCAAAATGCATGGACAACTGGTTGGATAGCAGCCCATGCAATGATAGAACTTTAATTATGGTAATTTCCCCTAAAAATGATCTCTGTAAGAGGGCGTCTTCCTGAAGGAATTTCTTTTTCTTGCAGCTCGGGAGATAGGCTTTCTTTGGAAGCCTTTTTACCTACAGCAAACATGGCATTGACTTCGAAATCAGCTGGTAGTTTAGTGAGTATGGCCGCTTTTTCATAGTCAAATCCTCCCATTCCATGTACAACAAGCCCGCGGCTCGCTCCTTCTAGAGCCAGGCTCATACAAGCGGCTCCAGCATCAAAGCTATGTGTCTGGGAGGGTTTTTCATTATGCTCAAACCGCTTTCTAGAGGCGATTACGATGAGGGCTCCTGCTTTTTTGCACCAAGACTTGTTAAAGTCGACAAGCAGGTCTAAAAAGGCATTCCACTCAGGATCATTATTCGTTGCGTAGATGAAACGCCAAGGCTGAGCGTTATAGCATGAGGGGCTGAGTCTTGCTGCTTCAAAAAGGGCAGCGAGCTCCTCATCGGTTAGCGATTCCCCAGTCATGCTGCGAGGAGACCAGCGATTGTGAATAAGTGGATGTATTTTTGCAGATGTCGGTCGGTGCTTAGCTATCGATTCGTCCATAATAACTCCTAGAATAAGAATTTTTGTTTTTTCATAATCATATAAAGCAGCTGGCTCATAAGAGCTCCAAGTACGGCTCCTGCTACCACATCGCTTAAAAAATGATCTCCAGCAATAACTCGACTAAAGGAGATAAGGATTCCTGCAAAAAATAGGAGCCAGGTGTATTTCGGCATAAAACAGGCAAGTGATCCGACAATTGCCCCCACAACGCATGCGTGGCCGGAAGGAAAGGAAAAATCTCCATTTCCAAGCATCTGAAATCCATAAGTTCCATCTATAAATAGCCTCTTGGGTCTATCTCTTGAGAGAAGCAGTTTACAGAGTTTAGTAACTGCAAAGGAAAAGGGGAGAGCAAATACGAGCAGTTTTAGAGGTTCCTGCAGTTTTGCATTTTTCCAAAATAGCTTATTTAAGAAATAGAGTATGGGAAGTGCAATAAGTAGAAAAGCAGGGTTTATCAGAGCGGAGACCTTATTTGCCATCTTTTCAATTGAAGTATTGTCGTTATGGAAGTATAGGGAAATGGCTCTATCGAAATAGAAGTAGCTGATGACGACAAAAATCAGCAGAGCAAGTAGTATTTTAGGGCCGTAGCTAAGTAGCACTGCCGGATAATATTTAGGCTTAGGCTTGAGATTGAGTTTTATAATCATGAGAGATCCTTTTGGAGCATAATAGAAAAAACTCTCTAAATACGTCTACGTTAAATCTTTAAAGTGGAAAGTTTTATGGAATCTATTTCTTAGTCCTTTTTTTAGGACTGGCCGATTCAATTTGTTTAACTTCCTTAATAGCCTCGATAAAATGCTGCTCGACAGGGGACTGAAGTTCTTTTAATTGGTGCCGGTATTTAGAATATTCCACCTTAGCCTTATCTAGAGCAATTTGATGACTAATCTTGCCAGCATGGGTGAGAATATCACGGTCGCTGGTACGAAGAAAATCATCTAATTTGATAATCCAGTCTCTCATATACATAGGTTTTCGACTTAAAGCTTGTAACTCTGCAAAATCGAGATACATCGCAACAATTAGATTTAGAGTTTCAAGTTCGTGGGTGTTTAGATAATTTTTTGCGATTCCAACATCTGGAGTATGTAAACTGTTGCCTATCCAAGAGGTAAGTCCCATATTTGGCTTTGTAGAATCTGCTCGATTATGGATGATTTCAGCCGCAGTATGTCCGTGAGCAGCCCAGTGCATTTTATTTTGTATGGTAGCAAAAAACTCTTCAGACAAGTCTGAGCGTGGGGTGTAATCCCTGCTGGTGGCATAAATGTCGAGTACCTTCCTCCAAAAAACCTTTTCCGATGAACGGATGTCTCTAATGCGAGCCAAAAGCTCATCAAAATAATTACCTCCACCAGCTTGCTTTAGTCGCTCATCATCTAAGACAAACCCTTTGATAAGGTATTCCTTTAATCGTTGAGTGGCCCAAATGCGAAACTGTGTTCCTCTATGTGATGCAACTCGGTAGCCAACAGAAATGATAACATCAAGGTTATAGTGAATAACCTGATAATTCTTGCCGTCTGCGGCAGTTGTCCGGAAATTCCGGACAACTGCATCTTCTTGTAATTCGCCCTCATTAAAGATGTTTTTTATATGCTCTGAAATCGTTCGCTTATCTTTATCAAACAGCTCACTTATTTGAGCTTGATTTAGCCAAACAGTCTCATCAAGAAGGCGTACTTCAACTTTAGTGTGACCATCTTCAGTTTGATAAAGAATTAGATCGGTATCAGGCGTAGTGCTTTGCATTCTAAGGACTCCTAAATTTCGTATGTCAAGGGAAACATCCAAACCCTCTTACTTGAAAATTAAAGTTAGATCTGAGGACACTTAATGCTAGAAAGATTTTGCTTTAAATGCTACTGGATTTTATTGGATTTTGCTAGCAATATCTGGCATAGCAACAATACTTTAGGCATTGAAAATTGGTCAAATACAAGAGATTGTTTGCTTGAACATTTTTTAGAATATAGAAAAATTCACTGCAGCTACGTTAAATTTTTAAAGGGAAAAGTTTTTATGGATGCTAAGAAAATAACCATTATTCGACACGGCAGGACTGATTGGAATGCGGAAGGAAGAGTCCAAGGATCGATTGATCGCCCTTTAGACGAAGTGGGCATGTCCGAAGCTAAAATACTAGGCGATGCTTTTTTTCACCTTCCCATTGGTAAGATCGTCAGTTCCGATCTGGAAAGAGCCTATCATACAGCTAAGATCATAGCAGAGAAATTTTCTTCTTCTGTGGAAATGCATCCCTCTTTAAGAGAAGTAAGCTTTGGATCTATTGAGGGGATGCTTTGGGAAGATTTTCGCTTAGAGTACAAAGAAAAGATCTTAGCTTATGAAAGCCTCTCTTGGGAGGAAAGGAAAAAATTTCGCTACACCGATACTTCTGAGACTTATGGAGAAGCGCTCGCAAGAGTTCTTCCCTTTTTACAGGATCTTTGCCTACAAAGTGCTTCTCAGCATATACTAGTGATAACGCACGGTGGAGTCATGAAGGCTCTGCTTGCCGAGCTTGCAGGCTTTGATGACCGGAAAGTGAGATCCCAAAATACCGGCTTCTTAACGCTAAAATTTAAGCAAGGCTGTTTAGTTTTGGATCATAGTCAAGGGATAGACCTTAACTTTGGGGGTTAGTTTGAAGATTGCAATCATTGGTTGTGGAGTCATGGGATCGGCATTTGCCCGCTTCCTTGCTAAAAACCACCAGGTGTTTCTCTGTGGTAAGGATCCGGAAAAGCTAAAAAGTCTATCTAAAGAGATAGGTGCTCCGAGTGTTACTACCGAAGAGGGCTCTAAAAAAGCAGACGTCATCATCTTAGCGTTTAAACCTAAAGACCTCAAAAAAGCTGCTTTAGAATTTTCTAAGCATGTCACAGAGGGTAAGATTATCTTAAGTATCCTTTCTGGTGCAGATACCTCGGTACTTCAGTCTCTTTTCCCAAAAGCGCACATCGTACGTACCATGCCCAATCTCGCCCTCACCTGTGGAGAGGGGATCATTGGAGTCTCAGATAATCTACCCCCAGATGTTAGAACTAAAGTGGATGAGCTTCTTGAGGGAATGGGCCTTGTCTATTTTCTCCCTGAGGCCAAGATGGAGGCATTTACCGCGCTTTGTGGATCCTCTCCCGCATTTATTTTTGTGATCCTTGAGGCTATGATGGAAGGGGGAGTAGCTCTTGGCTTTTCCTTTAAAGACTCTACTGAGCTTGTTATCAAGGCTTTTGAAGGGGCTATCGCTCTTCTAAAAGCGACTGGCAGTCATCCGGCAGAGCTCAAAATGCAAATTTCTTCTCCCGGTGGTACGACCATTGCCGGTCTTAATGAAATGGAGCTCCAAGGGGTGAGATCGGGTCTTATAAAGACCCTATTTGCTTGCTACCATAGATCTGTAGAGATGTCCAAAGAGCAGAAGTCTTAATTGTTAGATGTTGATAGAACCAACTGTAGTTGAGAAAGGCTTCGGCTCCCTTTGTATAGACCGGTACAATTCGAGGTTAATGGGAGAGCCGAAAATCCTCTCGGTAAGATCTAAGGATTTTTCTTATACTTTTTTTAAATTCCTACCTGACTCCAATCTCTTAAAGTCCAGACATCGTTGTCATTGCGACGGTTATTTTCAGGATTAAAAAAGATTGTTGCGATCGCTTTCATATCTTGCCATGGAAGATGATCCGCTCCATACCACGCTAAGCGAGCATTCACTCCACGGCCTTCAGGTGCGCGGACATAATGTCCCCATATAAGCTCTTGGGATTTAGAAAATACTTTAGCTGAAGCAAGCATCACAGCTGCTGCTGGAACCGCAAATACACCAACTATTTTTCGCAAGGTAGTATGACCTTCTCTATTAAGATAATCCGCAAAATGGGCCATTGCTTTAAAAATTTCACGAGAAATAGTGTGAATAGCAAAGGGAACGATCCCAAGGCCAAGCGCTGTATAGGATCGCAACTGTAGGTATGGTTCAGGAGGTGCAGCAGCTACGGTTGCAAATCCTCTAGATAGATGAACTGTCATGATTATCTCCTTGGTATAAAAAATGAATTTAACAATCTTGCATAACGATTGTTGTTAAATGCTGTCATATTAATTTATTGGCTATAATAATATAAAGATTCAGTTAAGTTCAATAGCAAAAGGAATAGGGTCGGCTTAATATTTTGCGAAATATTCCCCTTTATTTATCTATTATCATTATAGGAGATGTCTCAACTTTCCTATCTTCCACAGGGCTCTGGTGTTTATCCTTTTACATTTTTTTAGCGTATCTGGAATTGAAGATTTTTCAGTGTTTTGTAAATATTTTTTTCAAAGCTCTAGACAAAAGGAGGGGATTTACTGTAGAAAGTAAATCTATTGTTTAAAATGGGCTTTGTGGCGTATCTGCCACCCAGGGGTAAAATGAAAAAATTTATTAAGTTTTTGGTTGTAGCCTTAGCTTTGCTAGCAACGGCTACTGTCACTTATATCTATATCCAAAATAATAACATCGCGGTGCTTGAACCTAAGGGGATGATAGCTGAGAAGGAAAGTAATCTAATCATTACAGCTTCCTTGCTCATGCTTATTGTTGTGGTCCCAGTACTTATCCTTACTTGGTTTTTTGCGTGGAGATATAGGGATGGCAATGTAAAAGCGCGCCACACTCCTGATTGGGAACATAACACGATTGCTGAAGTTTGCTGGTGGGGGATTCCTCTAGTTATTATTGGAATACTTGCTGTGATTACCTGGAAGTCTACGCATGAGTTAAATCCATTTGAACCTATTGTTTCAGATAAAAAAGCGGTAAAAATCCAAGTGGTAGCGCTGCAGTGGAAATGGCTATTTATCTATCCGGAGCAAGGTATTGCGACTGTGAATTTCATCCAGTTTCCTGTAGATACCCCAGTAAACTTTGAGATTACAGCAGATGCTCCGATGAACTCCTTTTGGATACCACAACTGGGTGGAATGATTTACGCGATGCCTGCTATGAGATCTAAACTTCATCTAATCGCTTCTGAAATGGGGAATTTTAGAGGGGTTTCAGCAAATCTTAGCGGCAAGGGTTTTGCGGGGATGACGTTTGTTGCAAAATCTAGCTCACAAGCAGATTTTGAAGGATGGGTAGGGTCTGTCAGACAATCTAAAAGTAACCTTACTGCAGAATCTTATAAGCTATTAGCGATGCCGAGTGAAAACAACCCAGTCGCAAGCTATGTACTCCAAGATAATAATCTCTTTGAGGAAATCTTAATGAAATATATGCCGCCGGCCCAGTAGCTAAAAGGAAAAAACTATGTTCGGAAGATTAACGATAGAAGCGTTTCAGCATGATATGATTGAATACATGGCCGATGTTTCCATGGTTTTGGGAGCATTGATGGTAATTGGTCTACTTACTTACTTAAAGCGTTGGAAGTGGCTCTGGACTGAGTGGCTAACGACAGTTGATCATAAAAAAATCGGGATCATGTACATAATCTTTTCTACTCTTATGCTTGTCAAAGGACTTGTAGATGCAGCGATGATGCGAGTTCAACAGATGATGGCAGTTGGTCAATCTATGGGGTACTTGGAACCGGATCACTACCAACAAATTTTTACAGCTCATGGTGTTACCATGATCTTTTTTGTCGGTATGGGATATATGTTTGGGATAATAAATTATATGCTACCTCTGCAAATAGGAGCTAGAGATGTCGCTTTCCCCTACTTAAACAATTTAAGTTTTTGGCTGTTTGTTTCCGGAGGCCTATTTATTATAACCTCTTTGGTAATAGGAGAGTACGCTGGAACTGGCTGGTCTTGTTATCCTCCACTTTCTGGCATTAAATATAACCCCGGTGTGGGAGTCGACTATTGGCTGTGGAGCGTCCAGATATCTGGCGCTGGCACTATGCTATCGGGGATAAATTTCCTCGTAACCATATTAAAGATGCGTTGCCCTGGCATGACCCTTATGAAGATGCCTGTATTTGTATGGTCTGTTCTTGCAACTGTTATCCTTGTAATCTTTGCTTTTCCGATATTAACGGCAACGGCTGCTATGCTTACAACCGATAGGCTTCTTGATACCAAAATCTTCACCGAAGATTTTGGGGGAAGTCCCATGATGTATATCAACTTATTCTGGGCTTGGGGCCATCCTGAGGTATATATCTTGGTGCTGCCAGCTTTTGGGATTTTTTCTGAGGTAGTTCCTGTCTTTTCTCAAAAAAGGCTTTTTGGATATACCTCCATGGTATGGGCAATTATTGGCATCACGTTTTTAGCCTTTGTTGTTTGGCTCCACCACTTCTTTACCATGGGAGCGGGTGCTAATGTCAATGCCTTCTTTGGTATCATGACTATGATCATCGCACTACCTACTGGGGTAAAGGTGTTTAACTGGCTCTTTACCATGTTCAGAGGAAGGATTAAGTTCACAACACCTATGTATTGGTTTTTGGGCTTTGTTGTAACGTTCACTCTTGGAGGCATGGCAGGAGTTTTAATGGCGATACCCGGCGCTGACTTCCAAGTGCACAACAGCCTCTTTCTTATAGCCCACTTTCATTTCGTCATCATAGGTGGCGTGGTATTTGGATTTTTTGCAGGGTACTCGTACTGGTTTCCAAAAATCTTCGGATTTACCCTTAATGAAAAACTTGGCAAATACGCTTTTTGGTTTTGGCTGATCTGATTTTTAATGGCTTTTACCCCTCTATATCTCCTCGGATTTATGGGAGCCACAAGAAGGCTCGACCATTACAATGTCCCTGAGTGGCAGCCCTTATTTATAGTAGCCGGTATCGGAGCTGCTTTAGTTCTTGTCGGCGTTGGTTTCCAGATGCTGCAGCTTCTAGTAAGTATTAAAGACAGGAAAAAAAATGCAGATCTAACAGGCGATCCGTGGAATGGCAGAAATTTAGAGTGGACTACAAGCTCCCCACCTCCATTCTACAATTTCGCCTTCACTCCCCATGTGCACAGTAGAGATCCTTTTTGGGTTGCTAAGAAGGATAATCATATAGAAGAGAAAAGGGCTTACCATCCGCTACATATGCCAAAAAACACAGGAACAGGTTTTATTATCGGGGCGCTTAGCTTTGTCTTTGGCTTTGCCCTTGTATGGTACATGTTTTGGCTGGCTCTTCTTAGTGCCCTTGGCATGGTTGCATTCTCTATAGCTCGGCTTTTTGAAAAAGAGCATGAGTACTATGTGCCGGCCGCTGAAGTTGCAAAAATTGAAATGGGGAGGTCTTCATGAAACATGCAGAAATAAGTGCTGAAGAAGGTTATGCAGATACACACCACGACCTTTATTCGAAGACGGTATTTGGTTTTTGGGTCTATTTAGTCACAGACTTTGTTCTTTTTGGAACATTTTTTGCGACATTTGCTGTCCTGCATAATAACACCTATGGTGGGCCTGGGGCAGCTCAACTTTTTAAGCTTCCCTTTGCTCTCATTCAGACACTGCTTTTACTGACAGCCGCATTCCTTAGTGGGCTCGGTGGGGCTGCCGCCCACCGTAAAAATAAGGGAGCAACGATTGCTTTCTTTGCTCTTACTATGGTTTTAGGGATCATTTTTATGGGTATGGAGCTAAATGAATTTAGTCGCCTTATAAAAGCAGGTCATGGATGGGAGAAAAGCGCCTTTCTATCTATTTTCTTCACTCTTGTCGGAACGCACGGGCTTCATGTGCTCTTTGCTATACTTTGGGTGATCGCCCTACTAATTCCTGTTATTAAAGACGGAATAACTGCTGAGAGTCTTAGGCGCCTTACTTGCTTACGGATGTTTTGGCAATTTTTAAATATCGTATGGGTTTTTATATTTACTTTCGTCTACTTTATGGGAGATTACTAAAATGATTGATCGTCATCATGGATGGAACGTAAGCTATAAGCCTGCGATTTTAGGATTTATCTTTTCTTTGATACTTATTGCTGCGATGTATCGTTTTGCGATTCATCACAACCTGTCGGGAGGGGCTTTTAGCTGGACAATTTTCGGTTTTGGTATCACTATGGCTCTAGTTCAGCTGGTATTTTTTCTTCATATTGGCATGGAGTCAAAACCCCATTGGAATGTCATTACATTTGCCTTTACAGTTCTTGTCATAGCGATTGTTATCGGCGGGTCTATTTGGATTATGAATAATTTAGACTATAATCTGATGCCGAGGGCTCATTAAGTTCTTTGATATGATCCCGCTGAAGCGGGATTGTATCTCAAATAAAAAATATTTACCTTTTTTCGTGTAAGAAATTTCTGAATAGTTATAGTAACAATAATCAGAAAATAGATTCTCTATGGGGTATTTATGAAGCTTAAAGTAGAAAGTGATGTTGTACGAAAAAATGTAGAACTCTTTAAAGTTCTTCTTAAAAAATCGAGCCAGCAGACTACATCTAATAAAATCCTTCAAGGGAAGATCTATAAGGCATTTATTAATAAACTCAGCGGAGAGCTCAGGTTTTGCGATGTTTCCCCGGAGATTTCTTCTTCAGAGCTATCTACTTGGCGTCCCCTTAGCTTTAGGGTATTTGCTCCTCCCTCTGAATCGATGAAGTGTGAGATCGTAGAGCAAAATATCGAAAGCAGCGCAGAGGGAGTCTGTCCCGAAGCAGTAAGAGTGCTGCAGGAGACGGTAAAGACGATACAGCTTATCTCTCGCCTTCTTCCAAGAATACAGAATTTACCTCGCCTTTTTTTAGAGTTTTCTCAAGTTCACCTAGAGGTTACAGGCTCTAAGAAAGGGCAGTACGATGTTGTCCATAACTCGTGGCATCAGCTTGATCGGATTGAAACAGAATCCCTTTTAGGTAAGAAGGACGTCGGCACATTTATCTTTAGAAAAGATGAGTACGCCCGGATTTTAGAAAGAGAGCTTTCTAAAGCTCATGCAGAGCCCATTAAATGCATTACTTTGAGTTATTTGGATTCTACAAAAAAAATATGTGATTTAACACTCGTATTAGTAAAGCAAGGATGGCTTGTCTATAACGACGATCCTACTCTTGATCAGCCGGTCTATCCAGACATCGAAGTTTTTATCGACAATATGAAAGGTATCTTGGTCTCGCCACTGGCCCACTAAGAAGTCTGCATGTTTTTTTGAAAAAGCCATCTGGTATAGATGGCTTTTTTGCTTTCATACAGTTGCTAAAGAGTTTACAGATTTTACCATAGCCTTTCTTTACTAAAGAGGGGACGCAATCACTAGCCTGAAACTTCCACCCTTTTTGCTCAATTGTTCCTGCATGTAGGATATAGCTTGCAAACGATAGGGTTCCGATAACGCCAAGCATAACGGCTGGAATAAGGGGAGGACAGCTGCTAATCAAGGCGATCATACTGATGGCATATACTGCGAATACCACGAGTGAGACGATGTGGTAATACAGGTGTTTTTTAGCTTGGATCTTAGCGGTAAATAGGAGTTCTTTTACCTGTTTACAAGCATTTTTTTTTATAACTGGATCTTCAGACTTCATTTGCTCAAGTAGGGGTTTAAGTTTTGAGGACATTTCTTTTGCGCACCATGGGGAGACCCTTCTAGATAGATTATTGCTTTTTACAGCTAACCACTCACGCTTGAGTAACATTTTCTCCATTAGTAATTGCACCGGAGAAGAACAGGGATAACGCTTTTTTAGAATAGACTTTATTCTTTGGTTTTCTTCAGGAGAAAGCTGCATATACTTCCTATCTAAAGACTCCGCATCAGTTTGGAGTATCATAGCGGAGGCTTCGGTCAAAGCCTGCTGGGCAAGAAGTATTGCCCCTTCGTCTATTTGGTCTGAAAATAGTAATTTCATTTCAAGAGCCGCTAGAGTCTCTTTGAGCATTTTAGATATAGGAACATTCTTGCTGTAGCAAAGATTATGACAAGATTTTATGAGGAGCTCTTTTTTCTTTCTAGGGTCTTTTTCAGAAATAAACTGCTCGATTTTTTCCAGAGAATTTAGGTGAAGCCCTGATAGGAACTTCACTTGCCTTTTTATTGAGACTGATTCTACTATAATTTCAATGACACTTAGGAAGAGACCAACGACGTTTGCTGCAAATATAAAAGGTATGGAAACGCCAAAATTCAACGCCTGCGCGCCAATCTGTACTAGAATTTTCTGGATTTGCATAATTGTTGTCGCCAAGCTTGATAAAGAGCTTAGGGCATTTAAAGGAAGAGTCGAAAGTCGAAATTTTGCATCGATCTCCCCTTCTCTATCGCCTAAATATATCGCTTTAAGAAGGCTAGCAGCTGTGTAGATGAGATCGAAAGGAATCGTGAGTAAATTAAATATGCCTGGCAGGGAGCCAACGGTTGTATGCTGCGCCGTTGGGATCAAAGGTGAGTGCTCAGGATGTCCTGCTTGGATTGCCATAAAGTCCTAATGGTTTAGTTATTATTATACCAAATTGTGAAGTTTAAATATTGGTTTATTATTGCTATCAATTGTGTTTTTGCGATTTAAATAAAAAGTTGTTAGCGAATAAAATTTTATTTGCTAACGCTTTGTTAAAATGGGTTTTTTATGCGTCTTTTTGTGGTCCTTTTGTTAAGTCTTTTTTGTAGTTTTTCTCCCGCATCTGAGGTGAAAATTGATTCCAAAGAGGCAGAGTATGTGGCTAAGGACTATTCCCGCCTTATAGGTATGAAAGGTTTTAATGATGAGCTTTTAAAAATACATTTTACTCTCTACCAAGGATATGTCAAAAATACCAACCTGATTATTAAGGAGCTCTCTGATTTTAGAGCCACTCAGCAGAGCCGTTCATATGACTACGGCGCTGTAAAAAGACGTTTTGGTTGGGAATACGATGGGATGCGTTTGCATGAATACTATTTTGACAACCTCGGAGGCAGGGGAGATCCTTCCTTAGCGCCAGAGGTCATGACTGCTCTTGTTAAACAATACGGCTCGTATGACGCCTGGATGCAGGACTTTATAGCCACAGGGATGATGAGAGGAATTGGCTGGGCTATTCTTTGCAGGGATAACAATAATGGAAAATTGTTTAATGTATGGATCAATGAGCATGACCTAGGACATCTTGCGTCAGCCACGATTTTGCTTGTCATGGATGTATTTGAACATGCGTATATTACCCAATATGGCTTAGATAGAGAAAAATATATCACAGCGTTCTTTAGCAATATCGATTGGCTCGTGGTAAACAAACGGAGTAAAAGTTAGAAGATGTCTAAATTCCCGGAAACCCTTCACCTTCCTAAGACGGTTAAAGAGCTTAGAGACACAAGGCGCAATGCAATGATCGCCACCGCCCGTCGCGGTGTTATCCTTCGCTTTGTCATCATCCTTTCCGAGCTTGCGGGCTTTATCTATTTTGGAAGTTCAGCGCTACTTCTGGATGCACTTTCCTCGCTTGTAGATGTCGCCTCTAGCATCCTTCTGATTGTTTGTATTATCTTAGCAGACCGTCCACCCGATCGGCACCATCCGTTTGGGCATGGTAGATTTGAGCCGATAGGGGGCTTGCAGCTGGGAGTCCTACTTGCCGTGCTCGGCGCCGTGATGACCTTCCAGCAAATTTCAGCCATTACCCATGGGCATCATGGAGGGGTGATCAACTCCCACACGTGGATCATTGCTCTTGTGGCTGTCGTTCTCTTAGAGATCGGCTACCGGCATCTCAAAAGAACCGCTATAAAGCAAAATAGCCCAGCGCTCCATGCCGATGCTATCCACTACAGGATTGATGGTATCAACAGCCTTTTTGCTATGATAGCGCTCCTTTTTGCGGCCTACTTTCCCCAGTATAGCCAGGTGATAGACCATCTAGGAGCGCTCTTTATAGCGGTGCTCATGATCGGTATAGGAGTTGCGGCTGCTAAAAACAACATTCATCAACTACTCGATCGTACTCCCGATGATTCTTATTTTACCTTAGTACGCGATGCTGCCATGAAAGCCTCAGGCGTTCATGCTACAGAAAAGATTCTGATACAGGTTTATGGACCCGATGCCCATGTATCGATCGATGTAGAGGTTGATCCTCACCTATCTGTAGAGGTTGCTCATGAGATCACGCAGAAAGTGCGTCATGAAATACAAGTAGCTTGGCCAGCTGTCAGAGATGTGATCGTCCATGTAGAGCCGTATTATGAGGGAGATCACT
>JAPLSW010000044.1:0-27550 GCA_026398435.1 Chlamydiota bacterium
CTCAATAAATATATTAAGGGCAGGGCTTGCCCAGTTCGCCTGTTGCTAGTAAAATAGCAGTCGAGTAATCGATCCAACTTCCACTCGGGGAGTGATGGCAGGAAGGAATCCCCCTACTTTAGGAGGGGGAGGAAGTCAACCGCTGCCTTTCGGCCTTTTGTCGAGGTTTAAATTGAGGAAATACCAGGAATTGGTATATTCTGTGGGTGTAGTTAGAAGGGTCTTTTTCACATTCGACCAACTATTCCATCTACTTCGCCGTCTAACCTGAGGGTCGCGGTTAAGATTGTCAATTTAAGAAACAAGTATTGAGAGCCTCCAATGCCTAAAGAAAAAAAGAAAAAAAGCCTCCCAAAGAAAGTGGAAGAAGTTGGACTTTTCTCAAATAAAGATTAGGAATCTGCTTTAACTGAACTAAAGCGGCAGATAAAGGAAAGCCAGATTAGGGCTATAACAGCAGCCAATAAGGAGCTTATCCGTCTCTATTGGAAGATTGGCAAAACTATTGTTGAAAAACAGGAAGAGAGCTGCTGGGGGACGAAAATCATAGAAAAGCTTGCTAAAGATATTCAGGACGCATTTCCAGGGATAGAAGGCTTTTCTCGTACCAATATTTTCAGAATGAGGGCTTTTTACAAAGCATATCAGAATAGTCCCCCAGCTGGGGGACAATTCCCAAATGATCCGCCTGAAATTCTCGCAAGTATTCCTTGGAGGCACAACTCTGTGTTGGTAGAACAACTTAAGAAATATGAAGAAAGAATCTGGTACGCACAAAAAACCATTGAGTATGGGTGGAGTCGTAGTGTTTTAGAAATCATGATAGAGAATTCTCTCCGCTCAAGACAGGGAAAGGCCATCACCAACTTTAAAGCTGTGATGCCACCTCCACAATCTGACTTAGCACAACAAGCGACAAAAGACCCTTATCTTTTCGATTTTATAGCCCTGAGTGACGAGGTAATGGAGAAAGACATAGAAAATCAGCTAACAGAGCATATTCAAAAGTTCTTGATGGAACTTGGGCAGGGCTTTGCATTTGTTGGAAGGCAGTACCCGATTAAAGCAGGAAAAAAAGACCTGTATATAGACCTTCTCTTCTACCACCTCCACCTTCGTTGTTACATAATCGTGGAACTCAAGGCAAAAGAATTTGATAGCAGAGATGCAGGGCAAATGAGTGTATACCTTTCTGCTGTTGATGATCTCTTGAGGCATGAGGGTGATAATCCCAGCATTGGCATGATTCTATGCCGAACGAAGGATAATGTGTTTGTAGAGTATGCACTAAGGAACTTCAACCGTCCAATAGGCGTAGCGGAATACGAAACAAAGCTCGTTGAAACACTACCTAAAGAACTAAAGTCAAGTCTACCCACAGTGAAAGAGATTGAAGCCCAGCTAGAGCAAGACATTCCTAATATTGAGAGCCCAGATAAAAAGAAAAAAGGACGCAAAAAGAGCGGTGAAGAAGCAAAGAAAGTGGAGGTGTAATATGTCGGAGTACACGAAAACCCACCGTATTGATAGGGTGTCTAAAAAGGTGGCAAAGGCTAGGATTGATGCTAAGAGTCCAGTTAAAGAGAAATCGATTCCTTGTAGGGAATCTCTTAAAAATCACGTTGATAAGTATAGTGAAGTGGGAGTAATCCTGCGTGGAAGTCGTTACAAGATGGAATTAACGCAGAAAGAAGTTGCAGATGCATTAGGTGTTAGCCAACATCATATCAGTGAGATGGAGAATGGGAAGCGGACTATAGGAAAGGAAATGGCTAAACGGCTGGCTGAGTTTTTTCAAACGGATTATCGGCGATTCCTTTAGATCCAATGCCTTTCCAAAGAGGAAACGCAGCGGATCAAACATGGAATTGTGTCTGAAGCTCCAGGTTTCGGATCTGTAAAAGCGGCAGGTGAGAACAAAAACTCGTAAGTATTTGATTAGCAAAGGGGTTATAGGGGGGTGTTAAAGAGCGTAAACTTTAATTTACATGCGCAGCAAAATGAATCTTGATCAAAAAACACCATCCAGAGCATCCTATATACCGTTCTTTCATAGGAAAGGACGTAAAACAAATGAACACCAGGGGTGCCAAGAATTTCTTAAATTCTTGGCTGAGAAAGACCCTAATACCTGATCCGGGTAATGCCGGCGTAGGAAGAGTGCATATGCCTTATTTTTCTTCTAGCTTTCCTCTAGTTTTTTTTACAACTAAGGGGAAGGTTTAAAATGTCAGCAATTATAAAGACTCCAGCATTTAGGATGTGGAGTGCCTGCCTTGGTAATCTTTTTGAACATTATGACGCAGCTCTTTTTGGATTCCTTTCCTGCTTTTTAGCTCCCTTGTTTTTTCCAGAAAAAGAGCCAATAACCGCTCTGATTCTCGTATATGCGATGATTCCACTAGGTATGATTGCTCGTCCTATCGGGGCTCTTGTTTTTGGGTACATCGGTGATAGGTACGGACGGGGGCAGGCTCTTTTTCTCACTCTTGCCGGTATGGCTTTTGTTTCCGGATCTTTAGCTATTTGCCCTTCCTTTGCAAAGGCGAGTATGATCGCTCCTATAGTTTTTTGTGTGGGGAGGATTTTGCAGAATTTTTTTGCAGCTGGGGAGACAATCGGGGGGGCGATCTACTTACTGGAAAGCACCGAGGAAAAAAGTCATGACTTATTAAGTAGTCTATATAACGCCACAACCATTGGAGGGATATTACTGGCAAGTTTTGGTGTAGCCATACTTGTATCCTTTGGGGTTATAGGTGACGGGTGGCGCTACCTTTATTTGGTTGGCTGCGTAACAGCTCTTTTTGGATGTGCCATCCGAAAAAAAAGGAGCCCGGTATTGCAGGAGGGGAGGTTAAGAAAGTCTCAACTAGCGGATCAAATGAAGATCCTATGGACGTATAGAAAGGTCCTTGTCTGGATTGCTGTAAGTTCGGGGTTTTCGTATGCTAATTATTCCGTTTCTCTTGTTCTTCTTAATGGATTTATCCCTTTAGTAGCTAAGGTGTCTACGGCCCAAATGATGGGGCTTAATACGGCACTTCTTGTCTTGGATTTTTGCGCCCTTCCCTTTTTTGGGTGGCTTGCCTCTAGAATTTCTAGGGAAAAAGTGATGCTCATCGCATCACTTTTTGCCGCGATAGGAGCTATCCCTCTTTTTCTACTTCTAGATGGAGCTGGCCTTACGGTAATTGTAGCGATAAGGACTCTGTTTGTACTCATTGGAGTGGCTTTTACCGCCCCCTTTCATGCGTGGGCACAGCAGCTGGTGCTACCGGCCCATCGATATACTGTCATCTCTTTTGGCTATGCTTTGGGATCTCAGATTCTTGGAGGGCCGACAGCTCTGATATCTCTTTGGCTATTTAAAAAAACAAACCAAATTTCTAGTGTTTCTTGGTATTGGATGGCGCTCGCTATTGCAAGTTCGGCTGTTATGTCGAGTGCTTTTGTAATAAGAAGAAGGAGCGTGCTTGTTTAATAATTACTTAATTTTATTCTAAATAATTGTTAATTAGTTTATTTTTCAATTAATATGAAAAATAAACGGGTGTTACATGATTTTGGGTATTGCTCCTAAGACAAATCTAAAGGTTGCAATCATCTATATCCTTATTGCGGCCATTTTCAATGCAACCCTTTCCGCGTTGACCAAGTTTTCTTTTTCTCAGCTCACCGCTATGCAGATGGTTTTTGCGAGGAATTTTGTCGCCCTTATTCTGTTTTTTGGGTGGCTGAGTTTTAGTAAGAAAGAATCAAGTATTATGGAGTTCTTAAGGCCCCATTCTTGGGGTATGCAGATAGTTCGCAGTGTGGCCGGCTTTTCCAGTATCTACTTTTTTATTATGGCTCTAAAGACAATAGATCTTGGGGATGCCACCGTCTTATTTAATACGATGCCCATCTTTTTGCCGATAGTGGCTTTTCTTTGGAAAGGCTCTAAGATCCATCATAAGACCTGGTGGGGGATCATCACTGCCTTTTTTGGTATTATGCTCATCATTCGCCCAGGAGCGGATTTTTTCCAGCAGGGCAGCTTTTATGGGCTTCTTTCTGGGATCGCAGGATCGATATCTACCTTGTCTTTGCGCTACTCTCACTATACAGATCCTACCAGTAGAACCCTATTTTACTACTTTTTAATGTGCTCCGTACTTGCGGCCTTTGCTCTGCCGCTGGAGGCCGGTTCCTTACATAATGCATTCACAATGCAAGGGCTGCTGCTTCTTGCCGGTATTGGAATCTTAGGGCTTTGCTTTCAGGTGTTTTTCACCCTTGCAACCAAACATGCCCCTGCTAAATTAATCAGCCCTTTTTATTATTCTACGGTGGTATTTAGCGTCCTTTATGACTGGCTCTTATGGCATGTGCAGATTGACATATATAAGATCATAGGCTTTGTCTTTATTTTTATAGGAGTATGTCTTGTTGTTCTCCTCTATCCTAAGGAAGTTACCAGCTCAAAACCAGGCACTCAATGAAAAAAATACTGGGCTTATTTTTGATTTGCCTTTCTATGACAGTGGCAAGTCATGCGGCTGTCGCCGCTCCCTTTAATAATCAGGCTATTTTAGACTACGCGCATGATCATCTTTCTACCTGCGGGACTATGAATAAGACTCGTGAGGGGCTCGTCTATCTAAAAGTATCGGATCGGTATATTGAGGATCTTTTTCCTATGCTACAAGCCTCCCTATCAACTGATGAAGCAGAGGGGCTGTGTAAGCCGATCTATGTGGGTGCTTTGGAGAATGTGGGAGCTCATATTAGTGTGATCTTTCCAAGTGAACTACCCAGAAAAATCACCTCTTTTCCTGAAAAGGGGAGAAAAGAATGTTTTACTGTTACCGGTATTTCTTACGTAGATCCGGAGCAGGGGTCTTTTCAAAGAGTTTATTACCTCAGAGTGATCTCTGCAGATTTAAAACAAATCAGGCAGAATTACAGCCTTTCTCCTCTATATCAAAACCACGACTTTCATATAACCATCGGTGTGGTTTATCGAAACCAAGCGCAGTAGCTTTTTGTTGTATTAGTTTTTTCGTAGCAAATCTACTTTTTATTCAGACGGGATTTAGAAAATAGATTGTGTTTTTCTGGGTAAGAGGCTATTTTCTTAAGCGAAATCAAAGAGAAAACACCTATTTTGCACTGATAGCTCAATGGATAGAGTACCCGGCTTCGAACCGGGTGGTTGCAGGTTCGAGTCCTGTTCGGTGCATTTTTCAAAAATATTATTATGCTAATTTCTATCTTTTCTCATACAGCAAAAGAGTACGCAGAGCTTGTATCTACAAAGCTCGGCCGTGGCTATAGCCATGCCTTAAAACTCTATACCGACTGGTTCCAGCGCGGGATGGTAAATCCGGAGGCTTCCTGGATTGAGCCCCAAGCCAGAGCCCTTGTCCAAGAGATGATTTTAGCAACCGATTTTTCTCTTCCTTTAAAATCTGAAGAAAAGAAAGCGGGAGATCTTATTAAGTTTCTTCTTCGGTTCGGGGATGGACTCGAATCAGAATCAGTTCTTATTCCTATGCAGTTCGGTACCACACTTTGCATATCGTCTCAGGTGGGCTGCCGTATGGGTTGCTCTTTTTGTGAGACGGGGAAGATGGGTCTGCTCCGCAACCTATCAGAGGCTGAAATCGTCTCTCAAGTCTTTTGTGCAAGACATATCTATGGCAAGCCGGTACGTAATATCGTCTTTATGGGTATGGGGGAGCCATTAGATAATTTTGATGCTGTGATGCAAGCGGTGAAGATTTTAACTTGTAGCTCTGGCCTCGCATTCGGGCCAAGTCGGATCACCATCTCTACAAGTGGGGTAGTAGATCATATGTATCGCTTCATGCAAGAGGCTGATCCGGCGCTTAATTTGGCCGTCTCTGTTAACGCTCCGAGTGATGAAATCCGCTCTAAAATTATGCCAGTGAATAAAAAATGGAATATGGCAGATCTAAAAGAGTGTATGGAGGAGTACTGCAAACATCCCCGCAGGCAGATTCTTGCAGAATATGTTCTTATCGAAGGGGTAAATGATTCTCTATCTTGCGCCGACCTCCTTGCAGAGTATTTGCAGGACTTAAGAGTAAAGGTAAACCTTATCCCTTACAATTCTCAGAGTAGGGATAGGTTTTCAGCACCTGCGCTAGAAGTAAGGGAGGCATTCCTCTCTAGAATGAGAGAAAAAGGTTATCAGACTCTACTTAGGGGATCTAAGGGACAAAATATCATGGCAGCTTGCGGTCAGCTAGGAAATAAAGAGCAGAGAAAAAAGCTTCTTAAATTAGGCTCCAGCTAAGTCGCAATCAAACTGCAAAGCAACCTTATCGAGTTCTCTCAAGACAGTGGTATAATCAGAAATTCCATCATGAGTTAATCGCTCTGAAAGAGTGGTGATGTCTGCTGTAAGCTTATGTATTGCAATAGACAAGGGCTCATTACCTTCAGCTGCTGCGAGTTTTTCCAATCTAGATAGCCGCCTGGTAAAGGAAACTAATTTGACTGGATCGGCATGTAAGGTTATTCCTAGAGCATAGAGTTCTGTAGTTAGATCGTTTTTCTTGCCTGATATAAGGTAGGAAGGAGGGACGTAAGCTTCTGTTCCTCTTAAACGCTGAGAAGGGTCGTCATATTTACTTAGTAGATCAAAATCCATCAGCATTGTTTTTAGGGTTCCATCAGGCTCTCTTTGGATTAAAATATTTTCCGGTTTCAGATCGCAATGCAAGTACCCTCGATCATGCACATATTTCAGGGCTGAGGTGATTTCTTGCATAAAACAGAGGCAGTCCCTAGCTTGTTTTTCTATGGGGATATCTTGATATTTTTGTAAGAATTCAAATAGAGCCGTTTCACATTTAGGCGTGATAAGCTCATAGCCTTTTTTAGGAGATGGTATTAAGAGGTCTGTAGTGGCTAAAATATTTGGATGTTTAAAGCTTTGTAGCACACTCGCTATGGCAATAAATTTCCGGCACATTTCCGGAGTTCTAAAGGGTTTTATACCTCCCTTTTCTTTTTTTATTTTAGACATCATTTCAAGAGAAATCTGGCTTCCGCCCGGAGAAATAGCGATCATATATTTAACGATCTTCATTGACCCCACTAAGGGAGTCATATGAGGAAGGGTGATATAGGTTTTTCCATTTTTAATGCGCATATTGGCCTTTCCATAAGAGCCAAATTGTAAGCGAGGATCTTTAGAGGAAATTGAGCGAATATGATCCGGATCTTCATCTGGAGATTCTAAAATACTTCGCCTTATTTCAAGAAGTCTAGGAATGATAGAACTGCTAAAAAGGAAGCCATAGCTGCTATCTAATCTTAATTCAGTTCGTATTGTTTTATCAGAGGCTAAGGCTGTATAGATTCTTCTGCCAAGTTCAGCATCACAGCCGGATGAGGGATCCGGTAGAGTTTCAGCTCCAGCTCCAGTTATGGCTGGGGTTAGATCTGTCACACGTAAAGTTGTAGCTGCCATGGGGGACGATTCCTTGAAGGGTTCTATTTGGGGATTTGTTCTTCTTCGCATCAATGGAGGGGGATCTATTTGTGCTATCGGATATGTAAGAGTCTGATCTAACGGCCTGGAAGCTGCAGCGGATGCCATATGAGTTTCTCTTGGTAAAGAATTTTTTGTTTGTAGTATTTTCAGTTATTAATTTAGTTTATTTATATTATATAATTAAGTGAAATAAAATGAACTGTTTAAAATTTGTTTTTATTTAGATTTTTTACGCATGTGAATAGGTAAAATTTTAGGTATATAGCTTAAATTGGTAAAATTGATCATCTAGTGTAAAGGGATGTATTTTCCCTGGGATAAAACCCGTAGATTTTAGCTAAAAACAAGGGATTATTTCAAGCAGTAGGTATGTAGCAGGATTGGTAGGATTTTTTTTACTAATTGCCTTATAAGCGCTTGCGTTTTGCAAGGGTCTCCTTTAATGGTTCTTAAGAACTGGCAGTTCCCTTTAATCTTTTAAAATGCATATACTGCATTTTTTACTACAGATACCCCGGGGGATTGCTATGGTCGACAAAAATAAATTTGAAACAGAGTCTACAGGTTATAATATCAACATCGTAGGTCGTAATGTTTTAGTCACAGAGGCTATGAAAAATCATGCCTTTGAAAAACTTTCGAAACTTGAAAGGTTTCATAACCATATCATAGATGTTCATGTGACGCTCGATATGCAAAAACTGGAACATTCAGCGCTTATTGTCATGAAGTTTGATCATTTTAAGGTAACGGCTCACGCAATTGCCTCCGACATGTATGTCGCGATAGACCAAGCTGTAGATAAAATCCAGTCGCAGTTTCGTAGATGGAAGGACAAGATCCAAGATCATACAAAGAAAAGAGTTTCTATCGGTGAGATGCAGGTAAATATCCTCATGAGGCCTAGTGAAATTTTTGAGTATAATCAGGAGATGGAAGCTGAGCTTGCCACCGAGCGTGCTAATGAAATGAAGCCGGGCAAACTAATGGGCAATAAAACAATGCCTCTAAAAACGCTCACAAGCGATGAAGCTGTCATGAAAATGGAGCTATCGGCTGATCCCTTTATGCTCTATCGCGCTGAAGAAGACCAAAAACTCAAAGTGATTTACCGTAGAAATGATGGTAACTATGGTATTATCAAGCCCGAGTAAAAAAGAAATATACGATCCTTTTCGTAAGAAATGGGTCGTTGCAACACCCGAAGAAAAAGTTCGTCAGAACCTTCTTCAAAGGATGATACTTGAGCTCTCTTATCCAAGAGAGCTCATTTCTGTAGAAAAGGCCCTTTCTGAGATGCCTCACATAGCAGCATCGCATGTATCTTCCTGTCCCGATAGGAGGGTTGATTTGGTTTGTTTTGCTAAAGGGATCCATCCCGATCATTCCCTATACCCGCTAATCCTTATCGAATGTAAAGAATGCTCTTCACTTATCGAAGGCGCTAAGGCACAGGTGATAGGATATAATTATTTTATTAAGGCATGTTTTGTAGCTGTCGCGTATCCTAATGGATGCCAGTGGGGATATTATGACAGCCGGATGCAGACATATGCCTTTTCCGATCAGATGCCTTCCTACCACGAGCTTATGCAAGCAGTAGTTCATGCAAGAAAATAATTCAGTTCTTATTCCTAATTCTTCTTTTGCGGCAGGAGTAAAGGAAGTTGATGTTCTTTGCATTCCAAGCAAGTTTATAGAAGACTACTTTTCTTCCATCAAAAGCATCTTAGAGAAAAATATAGGATGTCATGTAGTTATTCTGCAGGAGGGGATCTCTTTTACCTCCTATGAGGAGATTATTCCCGGTAGTAAATCTTATCTCCTTACGGATCCTGTAGAAGAGGTCTTTAAACAGATTGCCTGGGAATATGTATTTCTAAAGGGTAAACTTTTTGTGCCAGAGAGTGCCGTTTGGGAGCACCAAAATCTTTTTGAGATCTCTTTTCTCGGGGTTCATCTTGTAGCTTCAGGGATGGACGATTTTGGGGCGCGGGTATATGCTAACGTGAGATCCAATAGGGAAAACCGGGCTAGCTGCATTTCGATGGAGGCTCTTAAAGGTTCCTTACAAGGAATTCCCGCAATCATTTGTGGCGCTGGACCTACTCTGACAGACTGTATAAGTGAGTTGAAGGGGCTATATTCTTCTGCTGTAATTTTTGCTGGAGGATCATCTATTAACGCCCTAACAGAGAGCTCCGTACTCTTTCATGCAGCGGGAGGCATTGATCCCGACCCCGATTATATCCGTTTTAGAGAGAGCTCTGCTTTCGAAGTTCCTTTTTTCTATCAAAATCGATTTTCTTCAGAGATCCTATCCAAAATTGATGGGGAAAAAGTCTCATTGCCCTCAACTGAAGGATATATTTTCGAGCAGTGGCTGGCGGAAGAGTGTGGTGAGGGGGAAGTTCATTTTGATGCTGGGTGGACGGTTGCCACATTGCTTACGTCGCTTGCAACTCATCTTGGATGTAGTCCCATTATTTTTGTCGGAATGGATTTTGGGTATACAGATAAAATGTATACACAGGAGCTCCGTGAGGAAAGGGTGCCTCCCCTCGATAAAACAGAGGGTGTTAAAACAAAAAATGACTGGATCATGGCCGGCCATTGGATAGAAGATTGGATAAAAGAGCATCCAGAAACTTGCTTTATCAATACGTCTACGATAAGCCATTTTAAGGGAGCCGGTTTCAGCCCCCTACCAAAAATATCCCTTACTGAAAAATATGACACGGCAGGCGTCATGCACGCAGCTATTCAAGAGGCAAAGGTAAAGGGCGCCTCTGATAAGGCAAGGGCTTGCCTTGCAGAATTTTCTAGCAGTCTCATTCAATGTCAAACCATTGTTGATGCGATGCTTAAACTCTATGAAGACTATTACCCAAACGACCCCACATCTAAGGGGGAGTTTATTCTTTTGGAATATGATCTCTATGAGGAGCTAGGCTTTAAGCTACTTATAGAGCCGGTGTGGTCGGTATGGAAATATGTATTTGCAAGGATGGACGGATCTACCGAACATAGAAAGCGGCTTCATGAAATTCTCTTTTTTAAAAAAATACTTACGGCGCACTTATGAGCAAAAAACATTACGAGCTAGATGAGGGACGCTATGTCCTGATCGATGCAGAACTCGGCATTCATTTTGAAGAGGATTTTTCTTTTCCCTCTTTTCCGATGGATATAGAGGAGTGCAAAGACCGGGAAGAGTTTGAGATTCATTTACAGTCAGGCGGTGAAGTCGAGAAGGTGTATTCGGTCCAGGATGGATTGAAGCAAGGGCCCGCTCGCCATTTTCATCCTGGAGGAAAGCTTATGTGGGAAGCCTACTACAGAGAGGGAATGCTTCACGGACCGTCAAAGTACTTTAGTGAAATGGGGATCCTCCTTTCCATCACTTGGTTTTATCAAGGGCGCCAAGAAGGGGTAGCCTATCAGTATACGATCCATGGATCTCTCTTTAGCAAGCTATCTTTCAAAAAAGGGTTATTTCATGGCACGCAAGAATACTATTATGAAGATGGCTCTTTAAAGAGTCTTTTGCGATATGAAAATGGTGTTTTACATGGAGATGTGGAACTGCTTTTTGAAGATGGCTCTGCTAAAAGAACCTGCCATTTTATTCATGGTAAAAAGCAGGGGCTTGATCAGATCTTCAGTAAAGATAAAATCTTACTCGATGAGGGCTCCTATGAAAATGGACTTCCTATCGGTTTGCATATAAGAAGATTCCCCTCGGGGGCTCTTCGCGAAGAGATCCATTATCAAACTCCAACACTCTTTGAAAAAAAACAGTGGAACGAGAAAGGGGAGCTCCGTGGCTGTCTGTGAAATTTCTGTAAAAGATAAAAATATCTCCCTTCTCTATGAAAAATATCCGGAAATTGCATTCCAGTATTCGTGCATGGAATTTACTCCTAATTCCTTCCCGTTTGAGGAAGAAGATATGGCTCAGTGGAGGGGGACTTTATCCTTAGAGGGAATAGATACTTTATACGTATATGGTACCGGAAGAGGTGTTTATTATGAGGCCCTAGCCCCTTGGCTCAAAGAAAAAAAAGAAAGGGCTCTGATCTTTATAGAAAGTCAAATGAGTGAGATCGATCACCTCCTTTGTGAGGAGAGATCTTCTGCTCTTTTACACGATCCTCAGGTGTCGCTTCACTTTGCAGATAGCAAAGAGATGTTGGATGCTGTTTTAGAGGAGTGTGTAAGCGCCTTTCCAACCGATAGGGTCGAATTTGTAGCAAGCATCCCTTACCAAAAGAAATACGCAAAGAAAGTAGCCTCACTTAAACTTTCCCTTCTTAGGAAGTCAGCTCTTGTTCATTCCCTTTTATCTGAAGCTCTGCACTACCACGTGCTGACACAAAATCTTGTAGCGAATTTTTCTCATATAGCCGGATCATCCCATGTCAACGCTCTTGCTGGCGCTTTTAAAAATATCCCGGCCATCATTTGTGGTGCCGGCCCCTCTCTTGCCAAAGTAACTGAGGAGCTACAAGGGCTATCCTCCCACGCGCTCATTTTTGGTGGGGGCTCAGCGATCACCGCCCTTGCAAGTCAAGGGGTACCCGCACATATTGCTATGGCCATAGATCCTAACTATGAAGAGTATTCACGCCTTAAAAACTCTCAAGGATTTGAAGTTCCTTTTTTTTATGCATCTAGGATCCATCCCGGGGTATTTGATGCCATTTCTGCACCTCTTGGATACATGTCGACAGATACCGGAGGCACGCTTGAGACGTGGGTAGAGGAAAAGCTGTCTTTAAGCCTTCCTCATATTGGTAGAGACTTAAGTGCTGAGGCTCTTTCTATCACTACAATTGCTGTGTCTCTAGCTCAGATGATGGGATGCTCGCCGATTATCTTCTGTGGAGTAGATCTGGCTTATACAGGTATGAAGAGATATTCCGATGGGGTGATGGCAGGATCCTCTGTCACCTCCTCTTCTTTAAAAAAAGAGATGGGGGCCATGGAGAAGCTGCTGATCCGAAAAGACAGGAAGGGTCAAAAGATCCATACTCTTGTAAAATGGATCATGGAATCTAGTTGCTTTGGGGCTTTTGCAAAGGATCATCCGGATACTCCCTTTTTTAATTGCACGGACTCC
Source organism: Chlamydiota bacterium (assembly GCA_026398435.1). GTDB lineage: Bacteria > Chlamydiota > Chlamydiia > Chlamydiales > Rhabdochlamydiaceae > VGMB01. Next base: position 12,633 of record JAPLSW010000044.1, read on the forward strand.
GGTCTAGAAATCCCTTCAGTTCCTTATAAGGATTTTTCTGAGCTTGCCACGTTGCTTCGAAAAAATTCTTGGGATTTGCGCGGAATGCTTCACGCGAAAATGCAAGAAACACTGATCGTGCCAACTATTGCTTTATCTGAGCTGAAAGAAGAGCTACTTAAGAGTCTCAAGAGTGTAAAGACTCTTATAGAGGACATTCTCCATGAAGTGGAGGAGCTCCAAAATCATATAGGAGATCCTACCTACCCTCTTATTTCAGCTAGAAGAAGTGTTTTTGAGATGGATCTAGAAGAGGAGATCTCTTTTAAGGTCCTCATAAGTTTAGCTCCAATTGCCCTTGAAAGGCTCCTTACCAGAAAATTTTGGAGCAACGCAGAGGAAAGTAGCCTAGAATATAGGAGGTGCGTTGCCGAGAAGGAGCTAGCCAAATGGAAGCAGATGCTGCACATCACAAACTTTGTCCAAAAGACCCTTTCTTAAACAGGTCCGTATTCTTTCAGCTTATTCCTAAGCGTTCTAATGCTAATACCAAGCACTGCGGCGGCTTTTGTCTTGTTATTTTTAGTTGAGCTAAGGGTAGTTATGATATGGTTTTTTTCTATTTCCGAAAGAGTCATCCCGATTTGCATAGAAGGCATAGAGGCTACAGGAACTGGGCAGGATATGTCGATGAGTAGATCGCCGGGCTCAATCAAGTTATCAATATTCATCACAACACTTCTTTCTATGACGTTGGCAAGCTCCCGGATATTGCCAGGCCAAGGGTAGTCCAGGAGCCTTTTTCTTGCCCCTTCAGAGAGCCTCTTGCGGGGCTTGTGATTTTCCAGACAGATCTTCTCTAGGAAAAATTCAGCGAGGGGAAGGATGTCTTCTCTCCGATCTCTAAGAGGTGGAAGGTGGATTGGGACGACATTAAGTCTGTAGTAAAGGTCTTCACGGAATTGCTTTTTTTCAATGGTGTCTTTCATATTACGGTTCGATGTCGAGATAAGGCGAGTGTCGACTTTAATAAGCTTGGATCCACCGACTCTTTCAAATTCTTGCTCTTGTATGGCCCTGAGTAATTTAGGCTGGATCTCTAGAGGTATTTCAGAGATCTCATCGAGTAGTAGGGTCCCTTGGTCTGCAAGCTCAAATCTTCCCAGCCGCTTATTGATAGCGCCAGTAAAAGAGCCTTTTTCATGACCAAAAAATTCTGATTCTAGAAGAGAGTGGGGTATTGCTGCGCAATTGACACGGATAAAGGATTTAGTTGATCTATGAGAGCCATAGTGTATAGCGCTTGCGATCACCTCTTTACCAGTGCCTGATTCTCCGCTGATGAAGACGCTAGCGTTGCTTTTGGCGATCTTTCCTACATTTTCCATGATCTGTTTCATGATGGGACTCTCAGAAATCATCTGCCTGCGTTCCATAGAGTTTTTTAAGGATACCTCATGGCGCAGGAGTTCATTTTCTTGCACAAGTGCTCGATGCTCCTCGGCTTTTTCAATGACCGTTTCTAGAGTCTCTGAAGGAAATGGTTTGATCAGGTAGTTAAATGCCCCTAGGCGCATAGCTTCAATTGCTGTTTCTACACTTGCATAAGCCGTTATTAAGATCACAAGGGTTTGTGGATGGATTTTCTTGGATGAACGCAGTACCTCTATGCCTGATAGATCGGGCAGACGTATGTCGCTTATCACCAGATCAAAGGTTTCTTTTTGGAGGAGCGCTACTGCCTCTTTACCGGTCCCCGCGCACACTACATCCGAGCGTCTTCTTTTTAACACTTCAACAACAAAGGCTCTCATCAGAGGATCGTCTTCTACCACTAGTACTTTTTCAATCATCATAGCAAAAATCCTTTCACGGGTAAGGTGATGATAAATAATGTCCCACAATCTGAGGAGGACTTCACTTCTATGTGTCCATTATGAGACTGGATAATTCGATAGGTTTCATATAGGCCGAGGCCCGTTCCTTTTTCTTTGGTGGTAAAGAAGGGAGAAAAGAGTCTGTCTATATGTTCTGGCGCGATACCGCGCCCAGTGTCTTTAATCGTGACTACAGCAGAATCGTCTTTAGTAAAAACGGTGATATCGATAAGGCCGCTATCTTCGATTGCCTGGCAGGCGTTGCGTACAAGATGAAGAAGCGCTGAGCGAACCATTCCTTGGTCTGCAAGAAGAAGAATAGATGGGGCATAAGGCTGCAATCTGATCTGGATATTTTTAGAGAAATGGGGGTCTATCTCTACGTGTTTTTTGATCTCCTCTATAAGCTGTACAATATCCATCTCCTGGATATGTGGGGAAAGGGGCCGGGCGCTCCTAAGGACATTTTCAATAAGAAGTCCTATGGTTTTACTTCCGTCGATGATGTATCCGGCCATCCGGCTCCACTCTGGGTGCTCTTTTTTTAGATCACTTTGCAATAGGGAAGCAAATCCCTCTATCCCTCCGAGGGGATTGCGTATTTCGTGGGCGACAGTTGCAGCGAGTTGCCCGAGCTCTTGCATCCGTTTATTTTGCTCTTCTTTCTTAAGTAGAAGTCTCTTGACTGTGATATCCCGAATGACAAGAATTATTCCCTGTTGAGAGCGGCTTTTTCGAAATACCGGGCTTGTAGAGATTTCTAGTTCCTTTTCAAAGCGCCCTTTGCAGACGTATTTTGCGTAGTTAATTCCGGGGCAGGTAAGCATTTTTAATGCAGATGCCATAGAAAACCCAAAGGCCTCATCAGCAAATTTTTCTGCGTAGCTTGTGAAAAGAACATCTTTTTGTTTATGGCCAAGGATTTTTTCAGCTGCAACATTATATGTTGTAATGATCCCTATGTGGCTTACAAAGATCAGCCCTTCCGTAATATTTTTGAGGATGCTATCGAGATAGTGGGTGACTCTATCGAGCTGTTTTGTTTTCTCTTGCAGATCCTGCATGAGTTTTAGGACAGTAGATCCCTCTGATATCGTTTCGTTTTCTATAGGTATACCAGTAAGATCCGGAAAAATTTTAGCAGAATTTATATCCATGTTTGCCTCTTTTTCCCTTTCTTCCTACAATGACCCTAAAGGGCCATTTGTCGAAGTAGCCCATCTTTCCTGTATATGAGTAAAAAAAAGTTTAATTTCTATGATTAAATCACTTTCCTGTTTTGTAGGTATTTGTGTCCTTCTCTCAGCATGCTCCGGATTTGAGCCCTCCCAGCAAGGGGAGATACGGCGGCAAAATGCACAAAAAGAGACGATTTATAGGAGTCACAAGGACCAAAACTATGTGATAGACGCCCCTATACATAGGGTAAGAGAGGGGTATCCATGGGAGCCCTCGGCTCTCTCCAAATTTCCTAAAGTTACCAAAGAGTTTTTTCGCTGCAAGGGGAATGAGTCCCACTCTCCCCATCCGAAAGAAAATAGCCCAGGGGAGTTTATCCATGACTGTGGAGGGCTTTTAAAGCACAGCCTACCTGTTCGCTCTGGCAAGGAGTTTGTATATCCAATACTTTTAGATCTTCTTAACTACGTGCAAACAAAAACCTCCCATCGTGTGGTTATCACCTGTGGCCATAGGTGTCCCACACATAATACCTATGCTGATAGCACTGCATTTAACCAAAGCTCCAAGCATATGATCGGAGCTGAAGTGGACTTTTATGTAGAGGGGATGGAGCTGCAGCCTGAAAAAATTGTAGACCTGCTTATAGGGTATTTTAAGGAAACTGCTCCCTATGCTGGAGTGAAGGACTATGAGAAGTTCCTACGGTTAGAAAGTTCCCTTACCAATGTCTTAACTCCCCCCTGGTACAATAAAGAGATTTTGCTCAAGATTTACCAAAAAAACGAAGGGCGGGATGTAGATAACAAACACGCAAACCCTTACATCTCTCTGCAGGTCCGCAATGACAGGGATACTAAAGAAAAAATTGTTTACACTTGGGATAAGGCATTTAAAGGATTCTTAAGGTATTGAACTTAAAGCGCGTCTTAAGTTAAGATTATCACCCTACATCCCTTATGCCGATGTGGCGGAATTGGTAGACGCGATAGACTCAAACTCTATTTCTAGCAATAGAGTGCTGGTTCGAGTCCAGTCATCGGCATCTTAACCGAATAGCTCTCTAGAGCTATTCGGTTTTTTAATCAAAAAAATCTTCCAAGGTTATCTCTCGATTCACAAGCTCTGTGGAATATTCATTCTTCCGCACACCATAAGGTGTGATAAATGTTAAAAATATTGTCTTAGTTGTTTTAGTTTGCTCACGAAACACATCGATCTTGCGTTGCAATTCACTAGCATAGCCTTGATCAATGGTAAATTCAGTGTGGTAAAATTTTATCTCGCACAAATTGATACAATCATCCTTTCGATCAATAATAAGATCGATCTGAGCCCCTTTTTCGGATTTATCTTTCGGTCTATACGACCATTGGGACTCATGGGTGAGAACTGCACCGATACCTAGCTTCTTTTTTATTTGCGAAACATGCTTAAAGCAAACACTCTCAAAAGCATACCCTGACCAAGTTTTCCAGTGCGGATTGCTATTCATTTTTAGCCAATAATCTCTATCATTTCCCAGAACAATACTCCCTTTTATTGATTCCATCCAACAAAGGTAGAAATACGAATATTCATCAACTAGCCAAAGTTTTTTATCTTTAGATTTTTTAGAGAATTCAGGGCAAGCTGCGATAAAACCTGATTCCTCTAGTTCTTCTAAAATTGAAGAGGATTCACCACCGGAGGGAATGTTTATGTTTTCTAGAAGGTCTTTTTGAAAAATACCGCTTTTCTTTTCTGCGAGTCCTTTAACAATTTGCACATGTTTTTGGCAGTCATCAAAAAGAGATTGATAGAGATTGTTAAATTCTCCCACAAGCTGACCTTGTGGAGTAAAGCACAATCGATTTATCGTTTGAGCTACTGAATCACCAGGGTGTACATAGGTCAAATATTTGGCTATTCCTCCGATAGTCATATACAATTCAACAATTTGCTTGCGTGACAATTTAACATTCTGCGACAAAAGGAACTTTTCTGTTTCATCCATTGTAAAAGCATTTAGCTTTATAATTTCGCTAAGTCGACCATAGAGACCTTTTTTATTATTGATGACTTTTTTTATGATCCAATTAGCCGCTGAACCGCAGACAATCAAAACTACATTATTTAAATGAGAAAGATATTGATTCCAGGTATATTCTAATGCCTGTAAAAATCCTGATCGATTTGAAGCGAGCCAGGGTAATTCGTCAAAAAAAATAATAACTTTCTTCGTTGCATCTATCTTGAGGATAGCCTCTTTGAGTTCATATAAAGCCTCATCCCAATCTTTAGGCTTTTTAAGCTCCGTTAAACTGGGAAACATGTGTAGAAGTTCGCGGTGAAATTTATGCAATTGCAACTTTTTATTGCTATTAGCGCTGCCTGTTACACAGAAATACACACCCTTATCTTTAAAATACTCATGGATCAGATAAGTTTTTCCAACTCTTCTTCTTCCATAAATTGCGAGAAATTCGGGCTTATTCGAATTGAGTAAGCGGTCAAGTATTTTGATCTCATTAGCTCTTCCAAAAATTGTATTGCACATGTATATCCTTCTCTTTTAAATATCATTTTACATCTTTATCTATAAGAGGTCAATAGATTCCGCTGATTTGATGCATCAAACCAGCGGAATCTGGTATAAATAGCATAGATGGCGCTGATTTGATGCATCAAACCAGCGGAATGTCATAAAAAAACATAGATAGCGCTGATTTGATATAGAGCGAAGCTTTGAATTCATAGCCTTAAAGGCTCCACTTTAAGGTTTGAGCGCCGAGGTGCATCCAGTTAAAGAGCTGACCTCAAGTTGGTTTCGGAATATCACACGTTCAAAATACAGGAAGTAAATCCTGAGATTTAGTATCGTTAAAACCTTAAATCTCAGAGGGCTTTATGAAAAATATTTTAGTGCCTTTCTTACTTTCGATCTCTTTTTTACCAATAGCTAGCCAAGCCACTTCCTATGATGAGGTTCACTCGGTGCCACTTCGGGAAATAATTCCTTCAAATCCCTTGGTAATTTCAGCTGGTCAGGTAGAAGAAATTCTTAGGCTCACCGGACTTCAGATGGAAGAGTTGTTAGTCGAGCTCCTCCCTATTGCAAAAGGTTTTTTTTTTTTTTTTATTTCAGGTTATCAAGTTGGAGTCTCGGCTCTTGGAAAAAGTGGAAATATCTACCTTGGAGTTAACTTGGAATTTCCGGGTCTTCCCTTGCATGAAACTGTGCATGGAGAGCAGTTTTTGGTGGCAAATGCAAGACATCACGGAGAAACGGGGATTCTAGCCATTGCCGTATCGGCTGCTCCCTGTGGTCATTGCAGGCAGTTTTTGCATGAAATTGATGAAGAGGGGAAGATGCAGATTATTATACCTAATGCTTTGCCAAGACCTCTTTCTCATTTCCTTCCTGAGGCCTTTGGTCCGAAGGACCTAGGTCTGGAAGGTAACTTACTCTCCGGTCCTCATGTAGCCTCCTTTTTAAACCAGGAAGATCCCTTAGTTATGCATGCTCAGAGAGCTGCAAATGCCTCATATTCTCCCTATACCAATTCCAAGTCTGGTGTGGCAGTCCAAATGAAGGACGGAAAAATATTTACCGGGTCTTACATGGAGAACGCCGCTTTTAATCCGAGCCTTTCTCCTTTGCAGTCAGCTCTTGTTGTTTTAGTGAGTAATTTAAGAAGGTACGAGGATATTACCAAAGTGATCCTTGTTGAGCTTAGGGATGTTAAAAGTAGCCAAGAAGCTCAAACAAGGGCTCTTTTGAAGCAGATAGCTCCCGGAGCGAAGTTTGAAGTGGAAAATGCATTAAATTAATTTTAATCTAAGACTTAATTAAAGTAACCTATGTAATTTTAATTAATATCGGATTTTGCTATAATTGATTGAAATTGCATGGGTTATTATGGTTAATTCGGTTTATGCTACATTAGATTTGAAAAATTTGGCCTCTTTAGATAAGAGAGCCCAGGCAATCCTTACCCCTATGCCTAAGACTTTTTTTGGTAGGATTATTGAGAGGTTTACAGGACCTGGTAACCTTGAAAAATCTATTAAGAAACTTTTTCAAACACATGTAGGTATGGAAGGCCGGAAAGTTTTTTCTAAGGTCTGGGATCTAGCTCTTGCAGATGCTGGTATCACATGGCAGAGTGCCTCTTCTGTTTCTATAGAAACACTCCAAAAAATCGATGCCGCATTAAAAAGAGCTATAGTCTACCAGGGTAAGGGGATCGATACAAGCCGGGCCCCTACAAACAACCCTACAGTCCATTCCATGATGCAATGTATGATTGGGGGAGGAGATGCCTCTTCGTCTTGGGTAACAAGAGATGCCTTCCGGGCTGTTTTCTTATCTCAGGATCTAAATTTACAAAGGGACATGAGAGAAGAGCTAAAATTTGCTCTTTTAGAATGTTGTAAATCTCTTCCTTCTCCAGGAACCCCCGAAGAAAAGCTCTATGAGGCATTTGTCGGGCATGTAATAGCTCTTATTCCTTACTGCTATCCCCCTCAGGGAGAAGCCTTTCTTATCCCCGTTAAAAGAGAAGGTGAGTGGACCGTTTGTGAGTATGAGATCGATGAGCGCATTGAGATCCCAACAAGGGATGGTGTAACTCCTATTCCCCATTTTGGGCTCGTTTCAAAAGAAGCGGATCCTATTCTTACTTGCATGGGAACCACATATCCGGCAGCTGATGGTTTTGTAGCGACAGTACTCTCTGATTTTACCCCAGGCCACTCCGTTGGAGCGGCAGCGTACTTGCAGGGTCGTGAAAAAATTGGGCGGTGGATGGAAGGGAAAGAAAATGTGAAGGTGTATGGAATGAGTCTTGGTGGGGCATTTTCTTTTCATATACTGCGAGATTTTAAAGATAAACTCGCTTCTATAAATGCCTTTAATCCAACAGGTCTTTATCCGGAGCAATGGACAGAGAAATATGAGGAAGGGGTAAAAGTAAATATCTATACACAAGATGCAGATCTGGCCTCCTATCTAGGGAGTTTTCCTGAAGGGAAAAATGTTGAGGTTACCCATTTTATTAGGGGAGAAGAGGGAACCTCTGAAAATCTCCTTTCCGCTCATGCAAAGGTATATTCTGGATCAAAGTTTGTTACGATGCTCCGTCTGCAGCCAGAGTCTGAAAATCGCAGTTTCTTTAGAAAGTGTTTCACGGCCCTTCATAGGACGTTTAGCTTCGTTGTGTACTACTCAGTGATAGTAAGTTCTTATGTATTCAAACAACTCCACAGATTTGCTAGTTTTCTTGGGATCCGCTTCTAATTAGCTAGCAACTATTTGTTAGGAATACGTTGTATCAGAGAAATCTCCGCATGATGATCCGAAAGAGCTTCAAGGGCGTTATTTATCTCATTCATAGGAATCACCGCCGTTACTATCCTAAATTGAGTGCTTGCTGGGTGTTTTGCCCCGCTGGGTAGTTTATTTAGGAGGATCGCATAATCCAAAATTTCGGGTGTTGGGCTAAACTGATGGGTATTGAGTTTAGCTTTCCACCAAAGATCGGTAAAGTCTACATAGGTCCGATTTGTCATAGTGAGTGTCGTGCAGCTTTTATGAAGGGGATCGGAAAAGTGCTGCTTTAGTATGAGTTCTGCCGGTTCTTTAGAGTTCCAGGGGATATTGAGGTCTCCACATAAAACAATAGCTGAGGTTTCTCCATAGGTAGCACTTGATACTTCCATATCAGCTAATATCTCTTCTAATTGAAGTTTTCTAAATTCAGGTCCCGGGGGCACAGAAAACGCTTCTAGATGGGTTGTGTATACATGGGCAAATTCTTTATCATCTTGGCTCACGCTGAAATCAAAGCAGCCTCTATTGACATGGTAATTTGTCTTTGTAAACAGGAGGAATTTGGGATTGTCTATTTTGAGTTTGCTCGCTACAAAAAGGCCGCTGCCAAGGCCTGCACTATCTTGACTAAATCCGAAATTTCTTGGGCCGATATTTATATAAAAGTGGGCATACCTATTTTTAAGCTTACCATAGAGTCTTTCTGCAGCTTCTTCTACAAAGACCTCTTCCAGGCAAATAATATCTGCATCGATTTGGAGTATTCTTGCAGCGACTTTATCGACTCTCATATCCCATGGGGTCATCCCTCCAAAAAGCAGGGGAAGAGATCCCGGCAGAAAGCAAACATTGAAATTAAGAAGGGAAAAAGAGGGGTTATCTTTAGGAAGTTTTTTGCCTAGAGCTTCCCCTACTTTATACGAATAATCCACTCGGTAAAAAGAGGCAATGGCTGTTTTAAGATCTTCGATTTTCTTTTTATAAGGCTGAGGCAGCCAGTCACTATTAAAACTATCTGCCAGTTGATGCACATAGAGCCACTCTGAGGGGCTAAGATTGCCACAGGTTGGCGCGTCTTCAAGATAGGCAATGAGCGTCATAGGAATCTGTGGAGAAGAGCTCATTTTCGTATTTAAGTGGTCTTGGATTCTTTCAAAAGCCAGGTCTGCAGCTTTTAGGGTGTCTTCTGAAGCTTCGATGATGGATAGGCTTTTAAGGACGATCATTCTATGGACGAGCATTTTACCAATTTCATCCCAATGGTGGACTGTATTTACAAAGGTTCTCTCTCCCGGGCGTACCGACAGAAACTTTTTCGTCTCTTCATCAAAAAGAGCAATGGTCCGCTCCGCATAGGCATTAACCCTGCTTGGGCTATTGGGAATGGTGTTCATTAGGCCATGTAGAGACAGGGCCGAGAAGCTCCCTTGAGGTGGATGGAGAAAGAAAAAACTACAGGCGCCAATGGCTGCGCAAAGAAATATTGCATATAGAGCTTTCAGGGAATTTTTCATAACAGAGGGCACCTAAATAAATTTATATTATAAGCGCAGAGTACTTTTGTTAGGTTTTTTTTTCTAGAAGCAAAAAAGTAGAGGCTTGGCTTTTTCTCGCTAGAGGACGCTATAGGTGATATTGAGAGGCTCTGCTTCCTTAAGCTCGGCCTGGCAGCTAGCAGTTACAAAGCCTTCGCCTTTAAGCCGCTCTCCTTCATAAAGGGGTAGGCGGTGTTCATTAATAATGGTTGGGGTGGGGGCTAGTGAACGATTCTCCATGGCGTTATATGAAATCGCTTCTATGGTGAGTTTTCTTTGAAGAAGTAGACTTCCTTTGGATCCATCACTTGCATTTGTTTCAGGATCGATTCTTAGCTCTAGGCTATAGCTGTTACCTGTAGAAAGAAAAAAGTTAGCTGTTTGAAATTGATCCATTAATGTAAGTAAGAGAGGCGCGATCGCTCCTTGATGAAGCTGGTCCATTGCTATAAGGATATGTTCTTGTAGAGCTACATAGTTTTCAGGTAGCGCAAGTTCCGGTTTTGTATTTTGGTAAAATTCAGAGAGCATGTTGTAAATTTCTAGAATTTGGGGGATGCACTGCTCTTCTATCTTCCTTGCTTTCATTGTTTTGTCATTTATACCAAGAAGAGAAGAAGCATCGTACCCATACTCTTTGCCGTTAATAACTAATTTACGGTCACTAGAGGGAATCGATGTTCTTTTGAGATCTCTTAGCACCGTTTCTAAAACTAGCTCTTGAGCCTCGAAAAGATCCATTACTATATCACAGTCAGGGTCTATTTCTAGTTTTTCTTTAATACTATCGAATTTTTCTTTTAAAGTCGGAGTAACATCTGTAGTTCCCGTTGCGGAGCCTATGGTTCCCTCATTTTTAAAAGAGGTAAGTGCTCTTTGGTATTCTGCTGAGGTTTGTGCCTCTTGAAAGGGATTGGAATCTCTATTTTCTGCTTGGGGCTCCATTAGTTGAGATATCACGTTAGGTGGAATTACAGGCTGTTTCGCAAGGGTCTGAGTACTACAGCATCTACACAGCCAGAGGCCTAGGTTCCTAAGAGCTTCTATAACAAATGTGAAAATTTGGATAAAGGCAACGGACGCATTTGCAAGGCTTCCGAGCCCGCATTCTTTAAGTGGGGTTGCTGACTCCATTAAGTCTGGCTCTTGGGCAATGGATCTTAAAGAAGCGGCTTCTACCCTGCTTTCTAGGGGTATTTTTGGAGTAGGTAGTGCTCTATCTTGTCTGGCAAGTGGAACTATTTCATAATTGCTGGAATTTATAGGCAGAATCGACGTGAAATCCATTATTAGTATAATTGTTATATTAATTATACGTTAATTCTAATTTTATTTGTCACTTTAAATATATTTTTATTATTAAAATGGATTAAATTCGCTGTTTAATGGCGTAAGTTATTGGATTTTAAGCAGATCGGATCAGTGGCGTTTATTAAGTGATCTGCCAGCTTATTTAGAGTACTCCAAAACGGATCTTCATGGGCTCCGCTGTGTGTATTTCGGCTCGGGTCTCAGCAAAGACAAAGCCTTCCGCTTTAAGAGACACCTCTTTAAATACTGAAATCCCATATTCGTTAGTTGTGGAAGGGGTAACGTGCACTCGGCTTCCCATAACAGTGGAAGACACGGATTCATGGATTAATCTTCTTTTAAGAAGAAGGCTGCCAGATCGTCCATCTGGCAGAATTTCCTCAGGATCGATATTTAGCTCTAGGCTATAGCTGTTATTAGTCGAGAGAAAAAACTGATCTGTTTGAAATTGACCTATTAAAGCGATCTGTAAAGAAGCTATCCCTCCTTGATGAAGTTGGTCCATAGCTACAAGAATTTGCTCTTCTAGATCCAGAGCATTTACTGCAAGAGCAAGTTCTGGTCTTGTTTTGGTATAAAATGCTTTAAGAATGTCGTAGATTTCCTGAACTTGAGGCCTGCACTCAGCCATTAGCTCTTCGAAGCTTTTAGGTGTGGTAAAAGGGGCGAAACCATAGCGTTTTCCATTGATAATAAGAACCCTTTTTTTGCTATCAAGAGAGTTTCTGGCGAGGTCTCTAAGTAAAGTTGAGGACACATCGTCTTTTGCAACGGCTAGGTCTTGTGTTATGTCACAGTGAGGATCAAGTCTTCGTCTCTCTTTAATACTCCCGAGCCTTTCTGCTAAAAGAGGAGTTGATTCCATAACTGTTTGTGTTTTCCCAACCTGCACATCCCTTTTAAAATCAGCAAGTGCTTTTTGGTATTCTTTAGGAGTATGAGCTTCGCTAAAAAGGATGGGGTTTGCTACTTGCCCTCGTGCCCGTCTGGTGCATGATGAGCCAAATTCAGAACATTTTCGTGTAGATGAGGATAGGATTTCTCTTTTTCCTACCTGAGGGGAGGATCCCTTAAGGATCCTTGTAGGCACAAGTGTCAGAGCCTGACTGATGCTATGGGGAATGTTTAATGGAAAAATGTGCTTCCAGGAGGGGAAGTTTTCTTTTTTACATCCTCTAATAAGCCACTTTCCCAGATTCCACAAAGTCTTGATAGCAAGTAGTGGTATGCAAAGGATGTGGATAGCGATAATAGCAAATGTCGCTTGGGCTCGTTTAAAGCCTGAGTATTCTTGTAGGTATCTTTCAGGTAGTAGTCTATGTATCGTCGGATATTGAAAAAGTCCTTTTGAAAATTTATATCCTAAGCGATGGGGGCAATCATTTTTTCCATTTACCTGCCCCTCAAATGATCTGGCGGATCTTGTGATTTGGTGGCCTACAAGAAGATTTGCTACAAAAAGTTCTTTAAAGCGGAAATCTTCCGTGAGAGAGCTTAGAGGTTCTGGAATCTCTAGTCCAAGGTCCATCCACTGTTTTAGTGCAGAGGATATGGCTAGTGCAATCCCTGTTCTATCAACACTGCTTTTACAGTGGTATACGACGGGAATATCGAGGAGTTTAAAAAGATAGTCGCGCCGCAAAATATTTAGTTCTGGCAATAAACTTTTTTCTTCGAGGCACTCATCCCATGCACGTTGGATCTCGGAAATTTTTTTCTCAATTTCAGAAGTAGAAGGGGAAGTTTGCTCCGTGCTTTCAGTTCTAGCTCTTTCCAGGGAGGCGAGTTTCTCATCTACAAGAGTATGGATCTGGTTTAGTCCCTCTTTATTTATAGAAGAATTATGATCAGCACCTGTTAAATCGGGGGGCAGTGAGGTTTCCAGGGACTGCATAAAGTTCAGGCCATCAGCAAATAAGATAGGCTTAAATTGCACCTTATATTTTTTTCCGGTTTCAGGGTCGGTAAGTTCTAGGTATCCTTGCCCTGAAAGATCCTTTAGCTGCTTTCTCTCTTGGATGAGGGTTTTTCTTTCCGCCATTGCAATGAGCCCAGGAATTTTGGTACTCATTATAGGATTTGTGGCAAGAAGGGAGTTGACTGTGTAGTTGAGAGTATAAAGAGGCTCACCTGAGCTTGATGTAGTTTCTTTGATCCCTAGTTTTTTAGATCGCATCTCGGAGAAGAAAATAAAAGAGGCTTGTTCTAGGGCCTTTTCTTTAGTTTCCACTCTTCCTGTATAAGCGATGGTTGTATTATTCACGGCCGCTACGCGTCGTAAATTGTGGATATTCGGAGATTGTAGATCGCTACTGCTAGAAATGCCCCTTGAGATAAGGACTGTTTCTCCTTTAGCATTTATATAAGACTGTCCATTTAAGGGGCTATTCTTGGAGAAGGTGTGAGTCGTTGTTAGTAGGTCATCTGAGGATACTTGCAAGCAAGCTCTAAGGTCTCTGTCTTGGATGGAGATTTTGGATCTAAGGTCCATCCGATTTGTAGAACTAAAGGCGATCTGTCTTTTTGCCTGTCTTTTAGCGCTATCTGTGCAAGCGGTGTAAGATCTTCCAAATATTTTAAAAAAACAATTAACGCATTTTTCAAATATCCCCTTTATTCCTCCTATACGGAACCCTCTGGGTGTTCTCCCTGCGAGCTGATTTTCGCAGAGGGCATCAAGGCTTGGAAAGGGGGTGGCAGAATGCGCTTGTAGTACTTTATTTTTTATAGCAAAAGAGATCTCGGGGGTTTTGTTCATCCGATTTTCCCATAGCCCTTCTTCTCTATAAAGGATGGAGTAGGAGTGGGGTGGATGGAGTCTATCGTGGTTTTCTCGAGAGGGAGCTAGAGCGCATTTAGCTTGGGCCGCTGCATGTAAATTTGTTATTGAAGTTGTCATAGTTTGGTTTGTTGGTTTGTTAATTGCTTAATTATATCATATTGCAAATTAACATGTAATTACAGTAGTAATTTTAATTACTTTAAAATTTATATTGAGTGTTTTTTTTGCTGCATGCTTGAGGTTATATGTAAATATTTAATTAGTGATTTTTTAACATAAGAAGGGATAGTTGGTAGTAGAGTGGTATACCAATAACTACATTAAAGGGAAATGCTATGGCAAGAGATAATGGTAAATAAATAGTCTCATTAGCTTGGGGGACCGCTATTTTCATAGCTGCTGGAGCCGCGATATAGGAAGCGCTCGCGCTTAATATGGCAACCATTGTTCCTGTGCCAACATCTAAATTCAGGAAAAAACTAAGTAGTATTCCAAAAAATGCACCGAGTAAGGGCATATAAAATCCAAAGAGGATCAAAGACCAAGAAAATTGCCCGAGGTCTTTTTTCTTCTTACCGATAATCCATCCCATATAGAATAAGAAAAGAGCTAAAAATGGCTTGAATCCAAGCAGAATTGTTTTAGGTATTTGATCCCAATTGAACAAACTGCAAATAATACCAAAGATCAACCCCGCAAAAATTGTTAAAATCGATTTGTTGAAAATTGTGTCAAAAAGTATTTTTTTTGTTGAAACGGATGTATCATCAGAAACCTTTTTTGCTATAAAGAGGCCTGAAATGATTGCAGGAATTTCCATTAGTGCAAGAGCTGTAGTTGCCACGCTATCATATTGAATATCTAATTTTTCTAAAAAATTCCCTGCGGCAATATAGGTCATTACACTTACTGATCCAAAACAGGCTGATATGGCAATGGCT
>JAPLSW010000044.1:27602-70512 GCA_026398435.1 Chlamydiota bacterium
AGTAAGGGCTGGATAAATCCCCAAACAACCAGTAGAAACAAAGTAGAAAATGCGGATGGAGAAAATTGGTTTAGCAGAGCCCCTCCTCCTTTAAGTCCTATAAAGAAGAGTAGGGAAATGGTTAGGAATATTTTTATTTTTTCCCGGTAAAAAAATGAAGTTTTGCCATTGGAGATCAGTATTCCAAGTCCAAATGATAAAATGGGAATGGATGCTAAGTTGCTAATTAATAGATTTAATATATTCATTTTATACTTGTTTTTAGGGGTTGCAAAATTGACAGTATTGGGGGTCTGCGTTCCTTGTTTCAGGATTCACTTCGATTTTATATTCACATTTACAGCAGCTATAGACCTCTTTTAAAGGTAGTTCTGTTGGCGCTCCACAGGCGATACAGCTAAGTCCCTTTATTTTGCTTACAATCCCCCAGCCAGGGATATCACATGCGGGACAGGGAGTAGAAAGTCGAAGTGCCATATCTTTTGCAAGCTCACCGATTGCCTTCATTCGAGTTGGATTCATGTGCGCGCGCATATCGGTTTCCACCCACACCTTTTGATCGGGTGATTCCTTTAAGCAATTTGCATAAGCGATATCTAGACTTTCGAGATTTTGGATTCCTTTATAAAGAAGTCCGTTGTTAGCTTTATTATTTGGACGTAAAATAAGACCATGAGAAGGAAATAGTGCTTTTTTTCCAAATGCAAGTAGTTCGTCTCTATTAGAAACCGATTTTGCAGAAAAATTGGTTTCTAAAAATACCCTAGAGGTCATCAGTTCAAATCCAAGGACTTTATCTCTAAAAAATAAAATTTCATGATCGGCGTAAGCAAAAGGGATAAATGGGTAGGGACCGAAACTTCCTTCGCTTGCGATTCCTAGCTGGGCATTTTCCTCGATCATGCCTCTATAACATTTTTCTTTTGCACATGCAGAGGGGGAGAGTTCTCTTTCAATTTCGCCGGTAAAAGTTCCTAGTAAATCGGTATTGATTTTCGCGGGGATCACTTTGCATCCCAAGAGACTTTCAAACCAAGGGGCGATAGCTTGATCTTTTTCATGCATACTTGCTAAAGAGCAGAATTGATTAGTGTATCTTAAGTTCATTTGATTTCTCGGCTGGTAATTTTTTTTGCAAAAGTTAAACTATTGTATATAAAGTTTTTGCAATATCTGCTGTTATTGTCGCTTTTCTATTGATGAGGATATTAGAAATGGTTAGTATAAGGGAAATTAATAATATTAATGACCTTGATAAGGAAGTCTTATGAATGAATTTTCTTTAGAGTGCTTTATTGCAGTAGCAGAGTTGGGTAGTTTTACTAAAGCCTCCGTGAGGGTTAATAGGACCCAGTCGGCTGTAACGCAGCAGATCAGCAATTTAGAAAGGAAATTAGCCGCTGTTTTATTCTATCGAGAAAAAAAAGTGACTCTCACAAAACAGGGGGAATTATTTTTACCTTATGCTCTTCGGATATATGGGTTATACCAGGAACTCGTAGATCGCTTTAAAAATCCAGAGCTTGATGGAGAGGTCCGCATTGGTGTGCCGGAAGATTTTGCGACTCTTTTTCTTGCAGATGTTCTGGTTAATTTTTCTCGTATCCATCCTCGGATTTCTCTTAATGTTAAGTGTGATCTTACTTTAAATTTAATGAACCAGTTTAAAAATGGACTTCTTGATTTAGCGATCGTGAAATTGAGCTCCCCAGAGGAGTTTCCTTATGGCGTTGAAATATGGAAAGAACCTCTTGTCTGGGTGGGGAAATCAGAAGCTCTTGATCTTATAAGCAAAGAGGGGACTCTTCCCTTAGTTCTTTCTCCTGAGCCTTGTGTATACCGTGCTAAAGCAATCCAGGCTCTAGAAAAAGAGAATCTCCGATCGAGGATTGTTTATACAAGCCCAAGCTATGCGGGGATTATTGCCGCTGTTAAAGCAAATATGGGAATTACTGTTCTGCCAATCACTATGATTCCCGATCAACTGGAGCGAATTATGAGCCCCATGCTCCCTATCCTTCCTGACATTCATGTATCACTCCTAATGCAGAGAGAAAAACATAGTGATGTCACTGAAAATTTAAGCCAGTTCCTTTTGAAAAAATTACTGCGTAGGTAGGGGATCCTCTGATCCTACTCTGATTTATGGTGGAGATTTGAGCTAAGAACTGGTAGTCTTTTACTTTTTTAGCTCCGAGGCTTACATGGATTTTTTACAAAATACCCAGCTTGTTCTTTTAGATTTTGACGGTCTTCTTGTGAATACGGAAAATTTACATTTTCAAGCGTACCAAAGAGTCTGTGCAAATAGAGGATTTTCCTTACCTTGGGACTTTTTTACGTTTTGCTCTATCGCCCATAGAAGCTCTAGTGGCCTCAAAGAAAAAATGTACCATGATTTGCCTGCGTTATATGCCTTAGAGCCATCTTGGGAGGTTCTTTACCAAGAGAAAAAAACAGAATATATAAAGCTTCTTCAAGAAGGGGCAATAGACCTTATGCCGGGTGTTGAGCGATTCTTACAATTTCTTGAGCAAAATAATATCAAGCGGGCCGTTGTGACTAATTCTCCCAAAGAACAAATCGATTTGATCAAAGAAAAAATTCCTTCTTTACAGACCATACCTCTTTGGATTACGCGAGAAGACTATAAAAATCCGAAACCTGCACCAGATGGTTATTTACAGGCTTTAGCTAAGCTTTTAGAGCCGGGTGATAAAGTTCTTGGCTTTGAAGATACTCTCCGTGGATACCTGGCTCTTGAAGCGGCAGGTGTGGAAGGTATTGTTGTCTCTGAGGTCTTAAGTGAAGAATTTAGGGCAGAGCTTATCTCTAGAGGTGCCAAAATCATCCCTTCTTTTGCAACTCTTACTTTTTAAGGATAGAATACTTTTACGAGAAATAGGCCGTGAGGAAAAGCGGCTTTGCCGGCTTTGCTTCGATCTTTTGCAGCAAGGATCGAAGAGATATCTTCAGGAGATCTCTTCCCTTCTGCAACTTCAAGTAGTGTTCCTGTTAGGTATTAAGTCATCAAGTTATTCATTGGCTTCTCGCATAATGCGTGACGCAATCAAGGCGAAACTTATTAAGCCTTATGGGGATGAAGTCGGTTCTGGAAAAGGTGCTAGTTATATTCCTTTTTGGGCGTGAATTGATTGTGCACGAGTTGCTTGTTTTTGTCGTTGTTTAGTTCATAAACTGTTTAAAATCAATGATTTTGAATTGTGCACGGATTGTGCTCCAAGGTTCGTTCTCTTTAATGTAGATCTTGTAAGTGAAGCCTCCCCTAAGGTAAACCCTTAGGGGCTTCCTGAAAGAGATCAGGGAGTACTTCACCAGGCCATGGATATGAGACTTTAAATATCCATAGACGATATGACAGAAATTAGGCCCCTTGCAATGCCGACTCAGTTGCAAGCTCTGCGGATTATGGTTAAACAAAGTGAGAGGAGCAATAGTGCCATAATCGTTAAACCTGTCGCTATCCGGCCGAGAGTAAGTCGGATTGAATAGTTTATCTCAAAGCTATTCATACGCATTACCTGCGCCTCAGGGGAACTGTTTTATTTTAGCAGTTGTACTGGGGCATTTTTAACTGCATAATTCATCCGAAGGACTAAAGATCCATCGGTTTTCTAATGTCATTTTGTATAAAAGAACTTATAGGGATGATAAGAACATTTAAGGCTGCGATGGTAAAGGGGGATTCCAATGGCATTATTCGGCTTTGAAGATACTCTCCGTGGATACCTGGCTCTTGAAGCGGCAGGTGTGGAAGGTATTGTTGTCTCTGAGGTCTTAAGTGAAGAATTTAGGGCAGAGCTTATCTCTAGAGGAGCTAAAATTTTCCCTTCTTTTGCAACTCTTACTTTTTAAGGATAGAATACTTTTACGAGAAATAGGCCGTGAGGAAAAGCGGCTTTGCCGGCTTTGCTTCGATCTTTTGCAGCAAGGATCGAAGAGATATCTTCAGGAGCTCTCTTCCCTTCTGCAACTTCAAGTAGTGTTCCTGTGATGTTTCTAACCATCTTATAGAGAAATCCTGTTCCTTCAAATTCGAGCCGCACTCCTCCCTCTTCTTCAATCACATCGAGCTTGCGAAGGGTACGTACCGGATCTTTAGCTGCACTTCCTTTGGTTTGGTTGTTGGCAAAAGAGCTGAAGTCACGGGTTCCAGTAAAGAGCTTTGCAGCCTCTTTCAGAGCATCGAGATTGATCTTTTGCTGGACATGCAGGGCATATTTCCTTTTAAAGGGATCGAGAACGGGGTCTAGATGGATCCTGTAGTGATAGATTTTCCCTGTCGCATCAAATCGTGCATGGAATGTGTCCGGCGCCTGTGAAAGATCTAAAGCCCTAATCTCTTTAGGGAGGAGGGCATTTAAGGAAAATAGGACCCTTCCGGTATCGATTGGCTCATCGGTGGTAAAGTGGGCAACCTGGCCCAGGGCATGTACTCCAGCATCGGTCCTGCCAGATCCTATCACTTCAGATTTTTGACGAGTAAGAATGGTAAGAGCTTTTTCTAAAAGGTCTTGGATGCAGATGCTATTGGGCTGGCTTTGCCATCCCCCATAGGATGTGCCGTCATAGGCGATGAGTAGCTTATACCTCGGCATGCATCTCTTCCCATAGCGCTAAAGCTATAATAAGGTCATCCGGAGTTGTGATCTTGATATTGCGCTCAGATGAGGGGACGATCTTGGTGGGGATTCCAAGCAATTCGGCTAAGGCTACATCGTCAGTTGCGATAATTTTTGTTTTTTCCGCATAGGCCATGCCTTTTCGGAGCAGATCGGTAGAGAGTACCTGTGGAGTTTGCATCTCCCAAAGAGTTGATCTGTCGAGAGTTTTTTTTACAAATCCAAGGCTATCTACTTCTTTGATGGTGTTTTTTGCAGGAGTTGCAAGGGCTGCCGCCCCGTATGTTATTCCATAGGCCAAAACACTGTGGAGCAATTCTTCTGTTAAAAGAGGTCTTGCGCTGTCGTGGATACATACAAAGTCTGCATTTGGAGAGGTTTGGAGTAGACCCTCTGCGACAGATCCTTGTCTTGTTTTTCCCGGATTTGCAAAGCGGATCTTTTCGCTTGCATAGTCAGAGAATTGATTTCTTTGTTCTATGTCACAGACGATGATCACTTCACTAATCTGATCACAAGCAAGTAAAAGATCTAAGCTGTAATGAGCAATTTTTTTTGACTTGAAGGTACAAAATTGCTTAGGAATTGCTTCTCCAAAACGGGAGCCGGTTCCCCCAGCAAGAAGTAGGGCAGAAATATAGTTTGTCATAGCAGTAAATTGAATTTTTTAAAGGGGATATTGTACTAGAATCCGAGGCAGAATGCAGCAAAAAACTGCATCTGCCTGTAGGAGGGAACCTTAGGAAAGATGCTTGCTAACGAGTTTTGTCATTTCAAACATGTTTATCGATGTTTTCCCAAGAACTTTTGCTAGTTTGTCATCAGGATTGATAAAGCGTTTGTTTTTAGTGTCTTGGCAGTTATTTTCTTTGATATATGCCCATAGTTTCTTTGTCACTTCTGTACGTGGTAGAGGTCCTTTTCCTACGACTGCTGAGAGCTCTTCGCTAACTTTCATAGGCTGCATAAATTTAGATTCTGCTGCTAGTTGCTTAGCCATTGGTTTCTCCTTATAAATTTGCGATTGAAATCCTATCCAAAATGTTATTCACGGTTCGGAATAGATAATCGAGGGTGTTTAGTACTTTCCTCGAAGGACAATTTGTATCTTCCTATAGATATTATAGTCAAAAAAAATCGTTGCATGAGCGTTGTTTTATCATGTAAGGGGGGGGGGCCTTAAGCATTTTCTTGCCTTTTAGCTTAAGGCCATGGCAATGTAACCTCTTATTTAAACGTTGTAGGAATTATGGCTTTAGACTCATTTCTTTCAGAAGCCTGCGTTATACTCACACAAGATATTGAAAGGCTTGCCCCCTTAGCTGAAAAGCTTAAGGAGGCTCTGTCATGGCAGGAAAAAGAAGAAGCGATTGCAGATGATCCCCTAGTTCAGGAATATCTTTGCAATCCTTCCATTCTTAAAACTTTTTTACCAAGTGCATCCATAGAATGTGTTTTTGTCCTGAAATCGGTCATTGCTATTGGTCAGGCAGAAGCCGTGTTTGGATCAGAGGATCTTACTACAGAAGAGATAGATAAAAGAATTGAAAAGCTTTTAGAAACCTTGCTGACTGTAGAAAAATTTTATAGAGAGATCGGTGGTATTGTAGGGTATCATCTCTCGATGATTAAACTTTTATGCAGACCCGAAGAGAGATCTTATGGACCAAAAGCTGCCTATCGCGCCCCTGATATGATGGATATTTCAACACTTTCTAAGGATGTCAAGCAAGCAATCTATTGCAGTATTGAAAATATGAATCAGCTTGCAGAGATCTACCCAGTTGGTGGCGCTGCAGATCGATTAAAACTATCTGATCCCCTAACAGGGAGCTTTCTGCCGGCCGCTAAATTGCAATTTTGTGGCAAGACCCTTCTAGAGCGGCTAGTCACGGACGTCCAGGCCAAAGAATATCTGTATTTTAAGCTTAAGGGCCAGCAGATCACTGTGCCGATTGCCATGATGACTTCTTCTGAAAAAAACAACCATGAAAGAATTCTTTCCCTTTGCAGTGAAATGCAGTTCTTTCATAGAAAAGAAGAAAGTTTTTTCTTTTTCTGCCAGCCTTCGGTTCCGACAATTACCAAGGAGGGGAGATGGTGTATGCAGGGGGCTCTTCAGCCGCTGCTCCGTCCGGGTGGACATGGAGTTATTTGGAAGCTGGCCCGGGATACAGGATGTTTTGAGTGGCTGAAAAAACAAAACGTCACAAAAGCCCTTGTTCGTCAGATTAACAATCCGATTGCCTCAGAAGATTATGGTCTTTATGCATTTAGCGGAATAGGGCTTAAAAATGATAAGGATATAGGGTTTTGTTCTTGCAGCAGGCTTGTGAAGTCAGCGGAGGGGACCAATGTCCTCATAGAAGAGCGGAAAGGGGATGCATATGAGTATACCCTCACCAATATTGAATATTGTGATTTCCAAAAATACGGGATTGCAGATGAGCCTTCTATTGGGGAGGTCTCTTTTTCTAAATATCCTTCCAACACCAATTTGCTTTTTATAGATATAGAGGCAATTGAAGAGGCCCTTGTAGATACACCCATTCCCGGAATGCTTGTAAATTTGAAAAAGATTTCCTATAAAGATGAAGATGGCAGGCTTAAGGAAGAGCCTCTTGCTCGTCTTGAATCTATGATGCAAAATATCGCAGACTGCTTTACTGAATCTTTCACCTCTTCTAAAGACGATTCTGCAATTGATTTACCCTCTTATATTACCTACAATACAAGGCGTAAGACGATTTCAACAACGAAGAAAGAATATATCATCGGCTCTTCCCTTATGGAAACTCCAGAAGGATGTTTCATCGATATGATGCATAATGCAAGGGAGCTTCTTCTTCTTTGTGGATTTACCATAGCAAGTGTAAAAGAAGATCTTCTGCCAGCATTTTCTTTTCAATATCATCCCGCTCTCGGTCCTTTTTACTCGATTATTGCCCAAAAATTGCAGGGTGGTAGCTTCTCTTTAGGTTCTGAACTTGAACTTGCTATTGCGCAGCTAGAAATAAAGGGACTCACCCTCGATGGCAGTTTGAGAATTGAAGCTGAAAATATCATGGGTCATCTCGATGTAGATAATCTGCTTTGCTACAGCGACCATGTAGGCAAGTGCCATCTAAAAAATGTACGCATTGTTAATGAAGGGATCGATTACGATAAGTCTTGCGTATTTTGGAAGAGCGAGCTTACTAGACGCCAAAGCTGTCATATAAAAATTCTAGGCAATGGGGAATTCTTTGCTGAAAATGTAACCCTTATTGGAGATCTTTTATTTATCGTGCCGGATGGGATCCGAATGATTGTAAAAGAGATCGAAGGTCAAATTCAAGCGGTCCAGATGCCGATTAATCATCCTTCCTGGAAGTGGAATTATGGCTTTACTCTCGAGCATGATATCTTACTTACAAAATCGGTACTTTGCTAAAACAGCGGAAATATAGCATTTCCGCTGAAGCCGGCATGCAGGTTATTTTTAGATAGCTGCAGGGGAAGCGGGTGTTGAATCTGAGCCGTTAGGGCTAATGGCCGCAAGTGCAATCACAGAACCAACAGCGCCTACTGTAACTCCTAAAAGAGCTATAGCTATAGATCCTTGATTTTGGGATACAAAACTTCCCATCGCTGAGAAAAAGGGAGTTGCCCATTCAATGATATTTTGCGCAAATTGAGCCGCACCTTGGCCTATAACGCATATTGTTCTTCCCATCCATTCAGCGGCTGAGTAGACGCCCTGTCCTACTGTTGTTGCTGCATATGTTACGTTTTCACAGACGCTATTTAGAACTGCATTGATATCCATAGAAACCTCTTTTGTGGTGTTGAAATATACTGTCGTTTCCTTTGCTTAAAGGCTCCGTCATTATATCTTGAGAGGCATTAATGTAAAGAAAAGGTTAAGTTGTTGTTTGTGGTAGATGTGGTGTTTATAGAGCCATAAATCGTAGCACAAAAAATGGAATCCCTAGAGTGTGTTGAATGTTGAAATGCGTGTATCAGAGAACTCCGTGTTTCTTCTTTTAGAAAGATGATGTAGGAACTCTTTTGCAACACATCTGTTAGAAAATAGAGACCTTCGGATCATGCAAGAGATGCTCGTCATGTGAGTATAGCGATCACAGATCGGTATACGCCGCATATTTCCAAATACCTAAGGGATGCATTCTCAGCTTTTCATCCATAGCTATGAAGAGGTTCTTTGCTTTCTACAACCATCTGAAAAATAAGCTGCCTACAAATTCCTTTTCTGTTTCGGTTCTTTTTGGGTGTAATTGGATATTATCGGATATGAATACGGATATTTCACCTATGAGAGATATTTTCGGTTTGGTTATTTTTCTTTTTTAAAATTTAAATTTATAATTTCTGTTAATTATAGCCGGTTTCTGGGTAGCTTTTGACTTTTTTACCCCAATGAGAAATACTCCAGGTAAAAGCTAAAAAAAGGGCGAGCAATGAACGAAGAAATACAATCACTTATCAAAAGTTTAGAAGACAGGCTCCTCCACATGTTGAGGTATCTTTGACCTGGCCGTTAAAGAAAACGAGCTGGAAGAGTTAGAAAGGAAAATGCAAGATTTCGACTTTTGGGATGATAATACACGGGCCCAAAAGACCATTGAGGAGTCCAAGGCCTTGAAGGCATGGATACTTCCCTATAGACAAATCCATCAAAGCATTGAGAATGTCAAAGCTCTTCTTCCTGAGGTTGTAGAAACCTCTGATGTTGAGATGCTCTCAGCTCTTAAAGAAGAACTTGTTAATTGTGATAAGACTCTTTCTGAACTAGAAGTGCGCCGGATGCTCTCTGGAGAAATGGATGAAAAAAACTGCTTTTTAAGTATCAATGCCGGTGCTGGTGGCACAGAAGCTTGCGACTGGGCCCTTATGCTCTCCCGTATGTATATGAGATGGGCGAGTAAGAGGGGCTTTAGGTTAGAGGTGATAGATACTGTCGATGGGGATGTGGTGGGGGTAAAGAGCATTACTTATAAGCTATCGGGTCCCTATGCCTATGGATATGCTAAAGCGGAAAAAGGGGTTCATCGTTTAGTTCGGATATCTCCTTTCGATAGCAATGCTAAACGACATACAAGTTTTGCCTCCGTCGATGTTACACCAGAGATTGATGATAATATCGACATCGAAATCCGGCCTGAACAAATCAGAGTGGATACGTATAGGGCATCTGGTGCCGGTGGTCAGCACGTCAATAAAACCGATTCAGCCGTGCGCATCACCCATCTTTCTACGGGGATTGTCGTCTCTTGCCAAGGGGAGAGATCTCAGCTTAATAATAAAGAGACCTGTATGAAGCTTCTTAGAGCTAAGCTCTATGATAGGGAGCGTCTAGAAAGAAAATCTAAAGTGGAAGGAATGGGTGGGGAAAAAAAAGAGATTGCATGGGGAAGTCAGATACGAAATTATGTATTTCAGCCCTATACACTTGTCAAAGATACCCGCACCAAGTATGAAGTGGGTAATATCGATGCAGTAATGGATGGGGAGATCGATGACTTTATCAATGCGTACCTTAAGGAGTTTGGCTAAAAATGATTGATGCGGCGCAGATTGATATTCGTTATACGCAAATGAACGATCTTCCTTACATGAAAGGGTGGGTAGCAGATCCTGGAGTTCTCCATTGGTTTCCTATGTCGGAGGGGAAGGAAGTCGATGACGCTCTGCAATGCTGGGTTGGCTTTAGTAAATATAATTGTAGTTTAACAGCTATTTATAAAGATGCTCCTGTAGCTGTGGGAACTCTTTTTTTAATGCCTTATAGAAAAGTTGCTCATCACTGCATGTTTAAGCTTGTTGTCGATCCAAAATACCATAGAAAGGGGATCGGTAGCTCTCTTGTTAGGAATTTAAAGCACCTAGCTAAAAACTATTTCCGTTTAGAGCTCATGCATATCGAGGTCTTTGAGGGTAACCCCCTTATTTCCCTTTTAAAAAAAGAGGGGTTTACTGAATTTGTAAGACAAGAAAAATATGTGAAAGAAGATGGAAAGTATCTAGCACGTATTTTGCTTGAAGTGAACTTAAAGGATGTTGATTCATGAAGCAAAGACCTAAAGAACTTACGATGCGCCCGGCCTCAGAAGATGACTCTGATTGCCTAAAAAGCTGGCTTCTAGATCCTGTGATTTTAAAATGGTTTCCTATGTTTAGTGAAAGGGAAGTGGATGATGCTGTTCGTATTTGGGTGGGCTTTTCCAAGATCGGGGCCGGGATTACTGCAGATTGGGATGGCTCTGCCTGTGGGATGTTTAATCTTTATATCCAGCCCTTCAAAAAACTTGCCCATACCTGCCTTTTTTCGATCATCGTAGAAGAGCAAATGCGGGGCAAAGGGATTGGCCAGGCTCTGATCGAAGAGGGGGAAAAGCTTGCCAAGGAGAAATTTGGAATAGAAATTCTCCATCTAGAAGTTTATAAAGGAAATCCAGCTCAGAAACTTTATGAAAGAATGGGCTTTATCGCTTATGGCGAGCAAGATCATTTTATCAAAGAAGATGGAGAATATACTTCCAAAATATTCATGCAAAAAATTCTATAAGATCACCTATTTCTATAGATTGTTTTAGAAAATAAGCCCTCGAAAAATAAGCTGAAAAGTTTTAGGATCCTTAAGGCAAAGATACACCACGGATAAGGAAATGGCTGGACATAGTAAATGGGCAAATATAAAGCATCGTAAGGGGAGAGCTGACCTTAAAAAAGGGAAGATTTTTTCTCGCGTTACCAAGGAGATCATCAGTGCTGTAAAGCAGAGTGGTCCCGATCCTAAGTCGAATCCAAAGCTTCGCCTGGTTCTTATTAAAGCGCGTGAGATCAACCTGCCCAATGACAATATTGAAAGAAATATTAAAAAAGCCTCATCTGCTGACCAAGCAGATTTCGTCGAAATGACGTATGAGCTCTACGGTCATGGAGGAGTGGGTATTCTTGTCGATATTATGACAGATAATAAGAATAGAATCTCATCCGATATGAGAATTGCGACAAATAAAAGAGGTGGGGTCGTAGCAAATCCAGGCGCGGTGGCTTTCAACTTCGACAAAAAAGGGATCATCCAAGTTCTTAAAAAAGATATTATAGAAGACGATCTTTTCCTGGCTGTTTCAGAAGCTGGGGCAGAAGATTTTGAAGCTGTTGAAGATATTTTTATCATAACAACCCCTCCGGAGCTTCTTTTTCAAGTAAAAGAGAAAATTGAAAAGATGGGGATTACCTGTGAAGAAGCAAGTTTTGATATGATCCCAAAAGTCTATGTGGAATGTGATATCGATACCGCAAAAGCAAATGAAGCTCTTATTGAATGGATAGAGGCTTTAGATGATGTAGATGCAGTATATCACAATATGAAATAGAATTAAAAATTTTACTATTTAATCAAATTTAATTTTCTGTTCATCTTATCATTATAGTGTATAATGTCAGTTATTATGGGCAGCGAAATAACTTTTTCAGATTACATCCGCGTTTCTGGCGATCCCCTTCATAAGGGGCCTATTGTAGTAGACAGAGGGCAGCTAAGGGCTCGCTCTTATGACTATAAAGATCTGCTGGGCTTGAGAAAAGGGGAAAATCAATTAGTTTGGCGCGAGTTTAACCGAGCAATTATTGAAGAATTTGGAAGGAAAAGGGTTGATCGGGCTTGCAAAAGATACCAAATCGATCCGGTCCAATTAGAAAATAACGGTACTCCCCTAGACCATCGGATAGTTGGGCTTTTTCGGGTCTTTGCCTCAGAAGTTTTTTGTGATGACCTTACCACCGATTCCGACCAAGGTGTTCAGTGGCTCCCCCCCGCGCAAATTCACAGAAGAGTAGAAGATTTAAGAGAGAAATCTTACCTAAGTAATTTTGACAGCATTAACTCTTTTTCTGCCTGTTTGGCAGCCCCAAGGTTTAATGAAGTAGCTCTAGCCTTTGATGAGAACAAAGCCCTTTTATGGTCGACATTGTTTACAAATACGTATCAATCCTATTTGGAAGTTTTATCTAAAAGATTAGGTCGCATAGAGCTTGAAGAAGGGGCACTTCTGCCGGCACCAAGCCTCCATTCAGAAAAAGAATACTATAAGGTAACAAAGAAAATTGTAGCTGAGGGACTTGTCGCGTATGCATTGCAACCAGTTTCTGCCTTTTCCTCATTAAAGCCCCTCCTTATATTTCGACCTACAACTCCAAATATAGCAGCCGTAGATGCTCCTTTAACGTGGCTTAATGACTTTGAAATTCATATAGGATCAATCGGGTATAATGCTTGTAAAGAGCAGTTAACGGCCCTTATTAATGATCCTTCCTTTTGTCCTGAAGGCGTATGCATTGATGTAGCAGGTTTTAGTTGGGGTGGAGCGCACATGCAAAGATTCCTCGCTGATCACTGGAAAAAGGTAGGCAGGGCTTTTTCTTTTAATGCGCCAAGTGTTGAAGCGTCCCTTGCAGAGAGGTTTGCAACAGAGCTTAATGCAGAGCCTGAAAACGCTAGGGATAATTTTCTTTCCATAGAGGTCTATCGCACTCGTGATGATCTAGCTCACTCTGTAGGTGAAAAGCATTTAGGTTGGGGTGTCACCCATCCTAAGGTGCAAAGAGAATTTATAGAGGTGGATTTTGTAGAAAGAGAGCAGCTTCCGACGTTCACCTTTCAAGGCGCTAATACTCGACATGTAAGAGCTTTTTTTCACGAGCAAAATGTGCAGTTTGTAGCTCATCGCCACCTTCAAGAAACAATCGATGCTGAACTTAATAATACCGATGCAACACGTCCTAAGTTTTGGGAAAGGCTCCATCTTACTCTAGGTAATATCTTGCTGTTCCCTCTAGTATACATGGTGCATATGGTGTCTTTATGCTTCCATAAATATCTACATGTATCGCTTTTTCGATACAGCGCGCCTAGAGTTTCAACAGCGTCAATTATTCAAAACGCCCTACCACAAAGACTATTCAACGTAGCCGAGAGAATTTCTTAAGAAGTACTGGAATCAGAACAAGTAGACCCAGGCCTATTAAACAAAGCTCTGTGGGTCTATTTAGGATGTTTTGCAGGGAAAATGGCTCATTGCTGACAAGCGCCTTTTCAAGGCTCCTTCCCGCCTGAGCAAGTACAATAGAAAGGGGGAGCGTTCCTATAAATGTCGTCCAGATAAATGTTAGCGGGTGTGTTTTAAAAAGAGCTGCGATGACATTGATTACCCAAAAAGGGAGTAAATGGGAAAATCGAAGAAAGAGTAAGTAGTAGATTTCATGTTCTCTAAAGTCTTTGCCTATCTTGCCATGCACTATATGTGCTTCTTTTTTTGCGAAATATTCTTTGAATGCATACTTTACAATGAAGTAGAAGCATAGAGCTCCAACTGTCTCGGAAATAGAAATAAAAAGAACCGCTATAGGAAAGGGGTATACAGTTCCAGCCAGCAAAGAGATGAGTGTAGAATCAGGAATTACCAGACAAATCGAAATCACATAGATTGCAAAAAGATATAGGGTGAAAAGCAAAGGATTTGCGGTTTCAAGAGCCATAAGTTCTGCATATCTACCTTTAAGATTCTCAAAGGTCAGAGGACTCTTTACATTGAAGAGCACGACAAGAAGCACGAATAGTAGCAAAAGACCTAAAGGGAGATATTTTTCCCACGGGGATTTTTTTCTCCAGAAAAAAATGTTCATCTCCACCTCTTGATTAGTCTAATACTTCGGTATAACTCATACTTAAAAAGCTTGTAAAGAATTAACTACAAGAAAAATATCTCTTCGCTTACATAGTAACTAATAGCGATGAGATTTTCTTTTGCTTTCTTTAGTGAATTTTCTTGAAGGAGCAGGGGTCCGGTTGCTAGTATAATCTTCCCTTAGCGGAGGGGAGTTGCATCAATGGTACTTTACTACAGGAATTGCGAATGACGGCTGCGAAAATTGAGATTGAACCTGTGCAGAGTGATACATCAGTAAAAAAGAAGATTCTTGTATTGATGAGTGAAGGTGGTGGTGGTCATAAGATCGCAAGCTACGCGATGCAAGAAATCCTATCCCCTTACTATGACATAGAAATCGTGAGCGTCCTTCCCAACATCATCCATAAGATCGATTATTTTACTCTGCTTACCTCGGGATCTTTTACCGGTGATGATTTTTACAACTTCCTTCTCAGACGTGGTTATCATAGAGCCGTGAGTTTTCTTGCTCGTATGGGTGTGAAGTATATGTTTGCTAAAAGAAATCAAATTGATGAGCTCTTCCAAACATATTTGCGTAAATCCCCGATAAAATACGATATGGTGATCTCTACATTTCCCTATGTTAATTGCGGCCTTGCACAGGCTGCCCAAAAGCTCGAGATGCCCTTCCTTATCATGCCGACAGATCTCGATACAGCAACCTTTTTTTGTGGACTATCGGCCATTGACTTTTCCAAAGGAGGTAATTTTGCCTTCGCCCTTCCCTACGATGACAATGACCTAAAAATCAAAGCCTTTCGCAACTTCAAATTACCTAAAGATAAAATCCATATTACCGGCTTTCCCGTGCGTCCCGGCTGCGAAAAAAAATATACTCCCGAGCAGCTAAAGGTGCTTAAGTTAAAACATGGGTTGAGGTTTGATACACTTGTTTTAACTCTGATACTAGGTGCTGCCGGCAATGAAATGCTTTATGACTACACTCTAGAGCTATCACAGATCGACCCTACAGGCTTTTCCGCTCCACTTGAGGTGAATATCTGCGTGGGAAGATATGAAAAAATGGCTAAAAGAATTATCGATGCTATGATTCTGCAGGGAGCCACACTACTGCAGGAACATGAAAACTTTACCTCTTTAAAAACACCTCTTGGGGTAATTTTTCATATTCGTAAATATATGAGGGAAATCATCGAGCTTATGGCCTGCTCATCTCTTATTATCACCAAGACTGGGTCTTGTTCTGTGAATGAAGGGATTTATCTCGGTAAGAAGCTTCTTTTAGATAATACAGAAAATTCCTCCGCAAGGCACCTTCAGTGGGAGAATTTCAATGTTCCCTTCGTTCGCAAGCATGGTCTGGGCGATGCATTTACTGAGCTAAAAGAGCTTAATCCTATGATACGTGTTCTTCTGCAAGAAGATTTAGGTCATCCTGTTGTTTCCGGTGCATTTCCTGTGCCGAATTTTGAAGAGGAGCTGTTAACACTGATTGCTTCTATGGTAAAGTCTTAGAAAAGTCCTTCAGGAGTTCAGTGAAGAGCAGAGGGATATCAGCTAAGACATTTTCAGGTTCCACGTAGGCGATTCTCATTTGTGTTTTTCCGGGATTTAGCGTGCCAGGTTCTGGACTGTAAAATCCGGACATGGGAGCCGTTAGGAGCGTCGTTTTTACTCCACGTAAATCCACCGCTCCCCTTTGCGCGCAGTACATGATAAAATCTGTTGCCTGAAAGTCTTTTCCCAGAGCATTTCTTACATCGATCACTGTATATATAGAGGCATCTGGTTTTGAAATGATTAATTCAGGCATGAGGCTTTTTAGCTCAGCAGTAACGTGGGTTGTGACTTTTTGGTAATACGCTCTTTGGTGGCTAAACCAATCATGAAGCTCTTCTTTTGATGTATGAGCCAAGGCCCCAAAAATATACTGACCAATGGCATTTGCGCATAAGTTCGCAGTGCTTTCAGCAACAGCCTGCGTATGGAAATCTTTATTATCCGTAACCAAGGCGCCTGTCCGAAGGCCACATGCATTCCAAATCTTTGAAGCTGACTCTATGCTGATCCGTCTGCCAGTAATTCCCGGCACATCATCTTCTGTTATCCCCCAGATGCTACTGGCCTTTTCTTTGGTATAAAACATTTCTCGGTAGGCCTCATCGCTTACAAGCCACATATTATGTTTTACACAAAGCCTTCCTAGATCATTCAAAGTACTTTGGGGATAGAACTGCCCTGTGGGGTTATCATAGGGGATGACAAGGAGCGCTCCAGGGGAGCTCTTCTCAATAATCTTTTCTATTTCTTCAAGCTTTGGCAGAGAAAATATCCCAGACTCTTCCAAGTGGCGGCAGACCGATACGGTAGCGCGCCCGGTTCTTTCTGCAAAGGAGCTGTAATTGGAATAGGTAGGGTCGATCATCAGTAGAGGCTTTGTATCAGATCCAGCAGGGCCGCAAACCCCTAGGATGACAAGCTCCATAGCCTGGCTGCCCCCATCGGTAATTTGGGCGTGTAGCCCCTTGGTAGAAAATCCACTACTTTCAATCAGATGAAGAAAGGCCCTGTTGGTTTCTTTTTCCCCGACCGTTGTAGAATATTTAATCACCCCATTTTTAAAGGGGCTATCAGGGCCATCTAAAGAAAACATCCTCTTGATCATAGCCGGATGTGTCGGCAAGGTTACATTGCCGATCGCTGCATTGACAGCAACCACCTGATCGGTCCGTTTTAAGAACTCGATTTGAGATAGGCGTACCGCTGACGGGGTGCGGGTTTGAAAATGGGCAGATAGAATAGGTTCCATATACTCGGTATAATAGAACCTATTGCCACATGTCTAGGAAAAATTTAGTTTGTTAAGAAATCTACTAGAAGACCTTAAGTTGAGCCAAACCCTACTTCAGCCATGAGAAGTTCAAGACGTTCAAAAAACACCTCTTTAGAAGTTCCGCCAATCGGCAAATCTAATTTAGAGAAGCAGGTATGAGCGTGACACATAGTATCTGAGCTATCACTAATTTTAAGGCTTCCTGCAGGCATAACAGCTTGGGATGTCACAGC
This sequence comes from Chlamydiota bacterium, assembly GCA_026398435.1. GTDB lineage: Bacteria > Chlamydiota > Chlamydiia > Chlamydiales > Rhabdochlamydiaceae > VGMB01. Next base: position 45,010 of record JAPLSW010000044.1, read on the forward strand.
TTTTAAAAAGCGTTTGATCCAAATTTTCTCAGGATCTGCAAGTTCTGACGTAATCTTTTCTTTTATCCAAGCAAGTTTTTGTATAACAACAGGGTTTGCTGAGGTCAGAGTAAATTTGTCTAATAAGCGATTGTCGATAGTTCCTTGTATCTTGCTTGCCATAGCGGCTCCCTCACGCAAAATCTTGCCCTTAAGAGCTGTGCTTAAACCCTCGATAATGGCTGACATGGCCCTGTGGCATTGCTGAACTTCCATTTTCTGAAAACATATCTCTCTTAGTTCAGCAGGTGTAATGTCTTCTTTTACATCTTCCAGGGTAGACTCGAGATATTCTTTAAATGCTTGAATAGCTTCCGGAGATGGATCTTTTATATTTAAAAAATCCATAAGTTCTTGATAGTTCGGTTTTTCTTCAGGCTTAGTAAGAGAAAATATAGCATTAGCAATAGCGATACATTCTCTTTCGTTTCTTGTTTCAAGAGGTTCTGATGGATCTTGAGGTCTTGCTAACATTTGCAACAATGTATAGGTTTCAGGAGGAAAGATTTCACCTATATACAGGGAGTCTGTTCTTGTTGCATTTGCTTGGTCAATATGGGACAGGAGCTGTCCTAATTGGGTATAGGGGGTAGTTTCTTGTTTTCTTGCGCAGGGGAATCTGCGGTCTTCTCTTTCAATTACCTTTTGAAGAAGTAAATGCTCCGCCAGCTGACATATAAACTGCTTTGTTAACCCACCTGCATCTATTCCCGGCTGCTGACTTCCATCGGGGTTCATAAAAGTCACAGGCTTCAATCCCGCGGCTGCTATATTAGCTAAATAAAGTTCTGGATGCTCGGCAAACTGCTGAGGCATTACGTAGATTCGAGCGCCTGTTAACGCTTGAGGTGCAGCGGGAAATAGTGAAGCAGCCGGCATACCTCCAAGAAGAGCTACGATCCCTGCGTGTCCATTTCTAGCTGCTGACCGAACAGCTTCGCCTCGATCTTGATCGGAAATTGTAGCTCCATTTGCAAGGAGCTGTGTTACGATCTCTGCGTGTCCATTCATAGCTGCTAACAGAACAGCTTGGCCTCTAGCTTGATCGGAAATTGTAGCTCCATTTGCAAGGAGCTGTGTTACCGTCTCTGCGTGTCCAGGCATAGCTGCTAACAGAACAGCTTCGCCTCGAGCTTGATCGGAAATTGTAGCTCCATTTGCAAGGAGCTGTGTTACGACGCTTGCGTGTCCATAGGTAGCTGCTAACCGAACAGCTACGCCTCGAGCTTGATCGGGAATTGTAGCTTCATTTGCAAGGAGCTGTGTTACGATGTCTGCGCGTCCATAGGTAGCTGCTAACCGAACAGCTTCGCCTCGAGCTTCATCGGAAATTGTAGCTCGATTTGCAAGGAGCTCTGTTACGACTCTTGCGTTTCCTTGGGCAGCTGCTAACCGAACAGCTTCGCCTCGAGCTTCATAGGAAATTATAGCTCCATTTGTAGCTTGGGCTGGAGGTAGAGCGGGAGGAAAAGTTCCTAGCCTTTGAACTACTAGATTTATTTTTGCCAATGTTCTTCCCTGACCTAGACCTAGCGAGTGTAAAAAACCGCTTTCTAAAGTATGATTGGCTTCAATCTGATGATATAATGTAGAAGTCTGAGTAAGAAGGCCTTGGATCTCAGGACTTAACGTAGCGTTTTGAAGCTTGTTACATTACAGAATAACTTTCTCGGCAAGTCTTTGAATATTCTGTTTTTCTGTGCGAGAAGCTCTATAGGCTCGACCATTATTGCACAGAGTTTCCATGCTGGTATTGAGATTGCGGATGGCTTGGTTCAATGGAGAAGGTGCTGACATGCTTATAAACTCCTTTTAGGATGGTAATTTCAGATATAGCCATTTATAAAAAATTCTGCGCCAAGACAAATTTACATTAACTTGCCTCTTTTTATTTATATTACAAAAAAAAGTTTATATTGCAATGAATGCAGTTAATTATATCAAGTGTTAGTCTGATTTGAGAATTATAAATTGTTGAAATGGACGGATTTAGCGAGATATAGGGAAGGCTGAATATTAAAGAAAGAAAAAGGCCCCTATAACAAAGAATCGTCTTCTTAGTTAGATAGGGCCCTTAAAATTGGTTACTTATAGGATACGTAAGTGCCCATATTGCAAAGCTCTTCTTTAGCAATAGGCTCGTAGTGGAAGTCGTTATCGGGAGCAAGAACACCTTCCATAAGGATGGCAAGTCTTCTTTGGTTTTTTCTAGAGAGGAAGTAATTCGCATCTTTTTTCAGCTGGTCATAGCTGAGCTTTTGTATGGCTTCTATCCTTTTTTCTACGAAGGTAAAATCCCCTTCATAGTCAAAGGCGAGGGTATTGAGCTTTGATGCCATCCCACTCATATTTTCTGGAGGCATTTGGAGCGTTGTTGTAATCATCTTGCGCATGTTTTCAAAACGGTCATCTGTCATGACTGTGGTAAAATGCTTAGTAAACTCTTCTAAGAAAAGCTCAAAACGCATGAGCAGGTCGGTGGGGTTGTGTGTGCTCGACTGGACAGCAAAACACTGTATAAGCTGTCTTTCAATCTCACTATCCCAGGCTTTAGCGATGTAGCCTGTTTGTTGCTTAGTACGAAGGGTTTCAAAGAAGGATTCTTGGAGCGCTTTTGCAAGAATCTGCTGCGAAGCTCTTTTCTCAAAACTAAAAGGCCCTTCTTCAATAACCAGAACAACGCCATTGCCTTGCATCTCGGTGGTTTCCATGATCTGGAAGGGGCCACTATGATGGGGAAGGACTAGAACATTTTTCTTTCTTTGCTGCGCTACTGGATAGGCAGTAGATGTTTCAAAAGCGGGCTTTAGCTCAGACCATAGGCTGCGAGCTTCAGGCTCTGTCATGTTTCCATAGACAAGTGATTCTACGTAGACACTTTCAAATATCCGTTTTGTATATTCGTTGAATTCATCGTAGGAGAGAGAATCGAGCTCCCTCATTTTTTCAGCATTTGTCGGAGCGTCATTTAACATGACACTTGTCATGATCTCCATGGCCTGACGGACAGGGAGCTCTTTAGAGGCGTTGTCATAGCCACTAAGGAGAGATTGTCTATAGATTTGGAACTGATCTTCTGGTACCTGCAGATTTTTTAAAGAAGAGAAGATCTCTTTAGCAAGCTGAGGGGCTTTTTCACTGTACCCTTGAATCGAGAGGGTCATCTTCAGATTCTGATTATAGAATGAGGCAGATAGTCCTGCAGAGTCTGCAAAGGAAAGTGTCGAAGATAACTTTTCATTTAACGATTTTAAGTAGAGATCGAGAAGAACTGACGATCTAGCGGATCCATTCATCAGGGGGGATCTCAGACCGTAGATCATCGATACTTGAGGTACTAGGTACCTGGTATCTTGAGCAAAGTACACTTTGGCTTTATCATCATTTGCAATAAGCGTCGGTATGATGGGAAGCTTGGCATCTTTCTCTTCGGAAACAAGAGCTAGGTGACTTGGGATAAAGGGATTGGCCGGAGGCATCCCAATGCTCGGATGAGGCTGCACCTGCTTTAGTGCTGTAAGCTTTTCATCAGATAGGGGTTTAACGGTATATTCTGCGGCCATCCATTTTTCTTGTTGGTCTGTGGCTATCCCTGTTTTTTCAGGGTCTGCCATAACGAAATAGACGCAGGAGTCCGGTGTGAGGCTAGAAAGGAGTGTAGAGATCGACTTAGGATTATAAGAAGAGGGGATTTTTGTTCCTTCTGGAAAGGTAGCAAGATCTTCATCGACGAGGTTATAGGCAATATCTGAGATGACATCAAAGGCATCATCACGCGATTGGTATTGGTATTCTATCTTAGTGATGGTTTGCATCTCGTCAAATGTCTGGAGTGAGATCCCTTGCTCTTTCATTTTAGCAATAGCCTGGAAGCAGCGGGCGACCGCTGTATCGACATTGCTAATCCCTTGCTCTGTCAGCTGGATATCGATGATAAAAAGAACGTTATTGTGGCTATAGCGATCACAATAGGCATGAAGGCCAACGGCGATCTTTTCTTTTTTGAGTTGATGAATCAGGCTATTTTCACTTTCTTGGTTGAGGACAAAAGCTGTGAGATCGGCCGTCCACTTTTCATCGGTCGTAGAAAACTGTTTTGGCAATTCCCAGATGATGGATGCCACTCTAAGGTCTTTTACCGGCTTAATATAAATAACATGACCCTTTTGCTCTGGGGAGAACATCGGAAGATCTGAGAGGCTATTATCGACTACTTGCTGATGCGCTTTGGAAAATTTTTCTGAAGCAAGCTCGATGAGGGTTTCTAGAGGGAGGGGGGAGATCAGTACCAGGTTCATCTGGTCTGAGCTATAGTGCGCCGCATACCACTCTTTTAGAGCGGATTGAGGGATGCCTGAAAGGGTCTGGGCATTGCCTGTGCTAAACTTGGCATTTGGATGATCTTTATTGCCCGTTTCTTTAAAGATCATATATTCACGCCACATGTCATTTTGGATGTTCTTTGCATGCTCTTGGTCTACTGCATGTAGCTCTCTGTTGATTGAAGAAGTAGAAAAAAGAGGGTCGATGAAGAAATGGGAAAAACGATCTAGAGCTCCTTCAAAGGCTTCATTATTCACAGAAAACATATAGACGGTTCTATCCGATGCGGTAAAGGCATTGACTTTGCCCCCATTGTCTCCAATAAAATGCATGTATTCTGATTCATCCGGATAGGCAGCAGTTCCCATAAAGAGCATATGCTCTAGAAAGTGGGCCATGCCGGGGTATTCTTTAGGATCTTGCCAGGCTCCCGCCTCTACGCTCACAGCGGCGGCTGACTGATCTATCCCAGGATCTGATACGAGGTAAACGTGCATCCCGTTGCTAAGGACAAGTTTTGCAACCTTTCGTTTTTCAAGAGCGGGTGTTAAAATCTCCAGCTTTGCTTTGTCTTCAACGATCTCATAATTTGCTACAGTCTCTTCCGAAAAAAGAGTAAGAGAGGAGAAGCTAGAGAGAAATAATAGGGAATATAGTAGGTTGGCTTTCTTCATTTAAGGGGGCTCCTATGAGGGGAATTTAGAATACTCTTGTTTTACCAGGGAGCAAATGAACTCCGCCCTAGCTTGCCTTCTTTCATGTTTATCAGAAAGATCACTTCCTGGGAAGAGATCCATATCAATTACCCCGCTAAATGCTGCGTGTATGGCTCCTCTCTGTAGTTTTCTTTCTTCGCCGAGCTCCACCCGAATGGTATTAGGTGGGGGAAGAAGAGGGTAGGTGGCGAGCGCCAAAGGATAAAAGTGGGTTATTGTTTTAGCTCTTCTTGCCATCAGATAGAACATCTCGATGCTTTGCCCGTCAAAGGGAGCCACTTCTACGACTCCATCTGCATTGGGTCTATCTCTACCACCGCTTGGTGCCACATAAATACATTTGCCCCCCTCTGTTAAAAGCTCGCTCATAAGTTCCATAGTCTTTTTATTATGGAGTTGCTTTTGGGTCTTGAGCTCCGGAGGGCAGTCTATATATTTCTTGGAGTAGATGCAGAGTAAGTTGCGTCCCATGCTAAAGGGTATGGCAAGGGGATCTGTAAGGACCCTCTCTCCTGCTACAAAGATCATGTTTTGTCCGATCTTCGGAAACTCTTTTTCTAGTAAAATGCTGATCGCTTGAGGGTCGGCTTCTATCTGGTGGTTGGCAAGCAGGATTACGTTGTGACCTAAAGAGAGCTCTTTTTCTATTTGATGCAAGTGGTCTATTCCAGCAAGAGTGGAATGGGAAAGATCTACTAGGGGCTTTAGGAATTCAAGCCCGTAGTGGTAGTAGTCAAAAGGAGCTAAAATTTGGCTGTGATACGGGGCAAAGACAAAGGGCTCTTTGAGCTGCTCTTTCATGAGATCGAGGTATGTATCAAAGATCGTTTCATAGGGAGCGATGTCCATATTATGATCTTTTAAGGTGCTTGCGTAGCACCTATAAAGATCACTGAGGATCGCCCGGTATTTTTCGGTGATCCATTTTTTTTCCGAATACTGCTGAAGTCTCTTAATAAATGACATGGTTTTCTTATAATTCTATTTTTTTGCCGTTTGTCGTTGAATAAAATGCATAGTCGTTAAGGTGCATGTTATCATCACTGCTAAACTTGATAGTTGCATTCCACTTCTCCGCCAGCTTTTTAAAATGGTCTTTATCGTGGTGGCTTAGGTAATGGTCAAAATCGGGATGGGACTTGATCTCTAGACCAAATTGTTGATTCTGGCAGATCAGCTTTTTCAAAATCCTTTCCATCTCAATGGAGGAGCTTTCATGAGTTTTGATTTGGCCACTTCCCGTGCAATAAGGGCAGCTTGTAAACATGGTCTGCATAAGGGATTCCCGGCTTCTTTGGCGTGTCATTTCCACAAGGCCAAATTCGCTCATCCCAAGTATGGTGCATTTTGCAGAGTCATCTTTCATAGCCTCTTTAATTCTATCGAGCACTCTACGCTGATTTTTTCTTGAGCGCATGTCGATAAAGTCACAGATGACAAGTCCTCCGAGATTGCGAAGTCTTAGCTGGCGGGCAATTTCTTCTGCCGCTTCCATATTGATATGGACAAGTGTTTCTTCTACATCTTTTGCCGAAGACTGTGAGGTGCTTCTGCCCGAGTTAACATCAATGGTATACATCGCCTCAGTTCTATCGAAGAATAGGTATCCTCCACTTGGAAGCCAAATTTTTCTCTTGAGCGCTCTTTCAATTTCCCGTTCGACATTAAATCTCTCAAACATCGGAGCCTTATCTCTGTAGAGCTCGATCTTTAAAGGATGCTCGTTATGGTATTTTTCATAAAGAGCCTTGCAATGTTGGAATGTGGCATAGTCATCAACGAGGAGTCTATCGTACTTTTTATCAACAGCGTTTATGACAGCTCTTTTAATTAGGTCCGATTCTTCGTAGAGGCAGATAGGTTTTGTCGATTTATCGAAGCTCTCTACGATTCCCTGCCAGGTGTTGAGAAGGTCTGTGGCTTCTTCGACAAGCATTTCTGTTGTTGCATCGACACTTGCTGTTCTGCAGATAAGGCCCATGTCTTTAGGCATTTCAAAAGCTCTAATGAGCTTTTTAAGCCTATCTCTGCTTGCCTGATCCTCGATCTTCCGAGATACACCTCTGTGAGGTGTTGTAGGAAGAAGGACGAGGTATCTTCCCGCAATCGAGACATTCGATGTAAGGCGAGCCCCTTTTGTTCCGATAGGCTCCTTAATCACTTGGACAAGGACCGGCTGGTCGATCTTCATGATTTTGGAAATATCTGTTTCTTTTGATTGGGCAGCGCTTGCCTTTTTTTCCCAGTCAAAATCCATCTCAAAACGCTCTTGGAACTTTTGTGTGTTCTCTAAGATGTCCGAAATGTGGATAAATCCATTTTCCCCTTCGTTGATGTCGATGAAGGCTGATTGGATGTTATGTAAGATGTTTGTCACTCTGCCGCGATACACATTGCCGGCGAGCTGACGGTTTTTCTTTCTTTCTACGATAAGATCTTGCAATACACCGTTTTTTAGTACGGCAAAGCGTGATTCTTTCGATTCGATGTTTAATAAGATTTCGTGCATGAAGCTACCGTGTAAATAAATTTTTATGAGCGAAAATTGCTCGAAGTACCATATTAGGTAAATATCCGTTCTTTTTCCATAAAAAATAGAAAGAAAACTACATATAGGAGGAGGATTACAGGGAGAGTTGGGATTTAAGCTTTTCTAAAAAATTATGCCGAGTAAGTTCTAAGGCCTCGATTAAGGTGTTTCCAAGGGCTTTAGAGCAGCTGTTGCCGTGGCATTTTATGACAACACCATCAACACCGCAGAGGAGGGCTCCGGGATATTCGGTGTAGTCTAGCCTTTTTTTGCATCTTAATAGGGTTTCTTCTAAGGATTTACTTGGGGATGGCACTTGCTGAAATGCGATAAGCATTTCTTCTAAAAGAAATCCGGCGATCCCTTCTGCTGTTTTTAAGAAAACATTTCCAGTAAATCCGTCGGTTACAAGAACATCTACCGGCCCCTCAAATATGTCCCTACCTTCAATATTTCCTTTAAAGACATCGTAAGAGAACTTTTGACTAAACTTTTGTAGGGCAAGGTACGCCTCTCTATGCTGCGGCGTTCCTTTCTTAGCTTCTGATCCGACGTTAAGAAGGCCGACAAGGGGTTTTTCAACCCCCCGACTCATCTGGTAGGCTATTCCCATTTGAGCGTACTGCAGTAAATAAGAAGGTTTGCAGTTGGTGGTAGCTCCTACATCGAGAACTGCCACTTCTTTCCCTTTAGCTGGTATCAGGGTAAGAAGAGCTGGCCTCTGTATTCCTTTTAGCATTTTAAGCGTTGTTTTCGCTGAAGCCATAAGTGCTCCAGTATTGCCAGCAGAGATGAATGCATCGATTTCTTTACTTTTGAGCATGTGCATCCCGCGAGCCATCGAGGAATTTTTCTTTTTTCTGAGAACAACAAGAGGATTATCATCCATAGTGACAAATTCTGTGACGAGCACAGTTGATATGGATGAGGGGATAAGGGGGCTGACATCTTCTCTTCTGAGGAATAATACAAGATCTATTTCTGCGTATAATTGCTCATACGTAGTTAAAATAGATTTGAGAAGTATTACAGGAGATACATCACTCCCTAGGAGATCGATCCCTATGCGGGGTTTTTCTCTTCCTAAGGAGTTAGTGTTACTCAGCTTTCGCATTGATTATAAGACGTCCGTCATAAAATCCACAATGAGGACATATTCTATGAGAAATACGTGGGTTGCTGCAATTTGAACAAGTTTGCAAATTCTTTGCTACTTTTGCATGGTGCGATCTACGCGAATTTTTTCTTGCGTTAGAAGTGCGGTTACGTGGTACTGCCATAATAAAACTCCTTAAAATGTAGGACAAGCTTATACCGCAGAGCCGCTTTTTTTTAAAGATAAAGAAAAGTTTGCAGTAAGCTTATGGGTTATAAATCTGAAAAAGGGAAATGCACAGCCTCTTCCGAAGCAGGTTTTTTGGCTTTTTCCTCTTTTTTTAAATAATTCTTTATAAGATCTCTCTCTGGGCACTTCCCCTCATGGCATTCTATAAATTGAGGGAGGGAAAGGAGGATATCTTCTCTCACGAGGTCCGTATAATCAAATATCGAAGAGCGGATCTCACTTAAGGGTTCCACTTGGGTAAAATCGGGTATATTGATTTTTATTTCCGTAGGCCCATTACAGATAGAGCAGGGCATAGAGATTTTCGTCTCAATATGAAGCTGTATAAGTAGATGATCTGTCGCGATATAGGCTTGCCCCTTGAGTTTCACAGGGGAGGTGCATTTCAGATCTTGATCACCCACTTCTAAAAAATCTGGAGGTACTTCCCCTTCCAATTTCTCTATAGAGCCCTCTTTGAGCCGGTCGACAAAAATCTTTAATTCCATGAGATAAGCCTAGAGTGTGAAAAGGTGACATGATAATTGTACGGATCTTAATTCTCTATAGGATTTTGCAAGGCTTAGGGCTCTGCCCAGCAAAATTCACCTAACCCCACCCCCCTTATCCTCAAGAAGGCGATAATCTTAAGGGGCTCGGGATATGGCCGGTGGCTTGGCTCTCGTGCAGCTGCAGGGGCGGTTTTTTTGATTAAAGGTTATATTTTCGGTTATTTTTTGATTGCATTGTTATGCTTTAAGCGGCTGTTTGTTATAAAGTTAGATGTAATGTTAATTATCGATTTAACTGTAATTATAAAATATGTTATAATAATTATTAAATCAATATGAGGTTTTCTTATGTCTGGTCCAGTCGGTTCAACTCCTCCAAGAGTGCCTGTGCATTTACCTGTAGTCCGCCAGTCGAATGTTACCGGGGTTGGAGCTGCCGTGGATGCTGTTGCCATGTCGGCAATAGCCGCTGCTAGTGCATCCAGCGCCCTCTCTTCAGTTTCAGCAGCTGCTATACATCCTGTTACCACTTTGAATCTTAGGCAAGTTGCGGCTCCAGGGGAATCAGTAACTATAACTCGAGCAACTGCTGCTAAGATAGATAAATGTTATCACTCCACAATGGGTGGGGGGGCTGTCCGTGCACATGGAATGGAGCCTCTTCAGCATGAGAGTGGTGTAAAGGCCTTGCAGGGGGTTGTTGATGCGCTGTGCAAAGGAGAAGTGCTTACCCCAGGACTTAATCTATCTAAACCTAATCCTAAATTTACCATTGATTTGAGCCGTTGTGTAATCAGCTATCCAGTTACAGATGCTGCTGGAAATGTAGAGCGTAAGGAGGTCTCTCTTCGTGAAGAAATGGAAAAGACCTCTGAAGCTGGTAAGGCGTTAAATGCTGCCATGGAAGCTCTTGCCGTTGAATCTAGGGGTGTAGTCGGAGAAAAAGGAATTCAACCCGAAACATTATTACAGCAATGTGATCGTAACTATAATAAGTCTCCGGCCCTTCGCAGATCTGCTTCTGAGGCAGGATACCAAGCAGCCAGCGCCGCTTGGAAAAGTGCGACAACACCAAAAGAAAAAGCTGCCGCAAAAAAAGAGATGGAGAAATTTAAGTTCCAATCTAGGTTCCCAGAGACTATAGCTGCAACTAAAGCGGAATTGGGCAACATATTGCCAGAAACGTCTACTAGGATAGATGCTTTTGCAACAAGATTAGAAAAACTCCAAGGGGCCCTTGCTCATCAAATTACAGCGAAACAGAGTGTGATAAAAGGTAAGCAAGATGGGATTCAAGCTAAGAATGGAGAACTTGCAGCTCTATCTTCAGCAGCAACTCCTCTGGATCCTGCGGCAACAGCTGTAAAAACAGCAAAAGAAGCAGAGCTTGCGACGCTTAAAGCGGATCTTGCTACAGCTGAAAGGGAGCTTAATCTTCTTCAAGCGGATCAAAAGAGCCTGAATGGTGTAGATGAATTTGCTGTAACACTTGCTCTAGCTTATGCTCCTCGTCAGGGGGCTTCAGCTGCCGATATCGATAAGGCTGCAAGAGAATTAAGACAAGCGGCTGAGGGTATTTATGGAGAGAAATATGGTGAATATGCTCAGACATACAATAAACCTCATTATTCGTTTTTTGGAGGACCTGCCCATACCTTGCCATATGGCACCGATCTGCCGGCGGGTCCAGGGGTCGGATCTCATATTGTGCATGCTGCCTCCAATGTTCTTAAGGTTACGTGCGATGCCCTTGGCTCTTGGGTTGGTTGGCAACGAGTAGCCCCTGATAGAGGGCTTGATGATGCAGCTCAGTATGCGGCTCAGTATGCAGGTGATGTGGGAGCTCTTGCGTATAACCAAATGACCAACTCTGCAGATGAAAGGATGCATTACGCTTCGTATTGTGCAGATCAGAATATTGCACTGGCGCAGCAGGGTATTACGGATCATGTTCTAAGTGCATTCTACGCTGCTGAAGGGAAGTCTGATTCTTCAGCCTTCCTAGGTCGTCTTTTGCCTTCGATAGGCAGTCGAATGACTCCAGCAGATAGTGCTGCAATTCAAGCTGAAATGGATCGCCCTGTTCGGGGTACACCTCCAGTTACTTGAGCGCAACCTCGCCAACGTCGCAGAAGTCTTTAATTGTACTCTAGAAATTCTAAAAAAAGGCCTATGGAAACATGGGCCTTTTCTATTCTAGGGTTAACGCTTTTGCTACGTGGATGGCGGCCTCTTCGCTAGCCTTTTGTTTTCCTAAGATAAGAGCTGGTTTTTCGCAGAGATCTCTACACTTATTTAGCTCTTTTTCTTGAAGGAGGTTCTCTGCTTCTTTTTCTAGGTTTTCTAGGGTGAAATTAGGCCCTATGAGCTCGGGGTAGACTTTTTCTTTGCAGAGGATGCTTGCTAAAGAGTAGTAGGGAAGGGAAATTCCTAGAATATCTCTTGCTATAAAGATATCGAGCTTTGTGGCTGCATAGGTCACAACCGTGGGTACCTTGTGTAGCGCAAGCTCGAGGGTCACTGTGCCAGATTTAGCGATTGCTAGGTGGGCGATCTTCATTAGGTCGTAGGTCCGCTCTGTAGGTAGGCAAATAGTCTTATGTTGGAGGTTTTCTTTTTCGATCATTTCTTTTATGAGCATTTCGTGCTCGGCCCTAGATATCGATATGGCAAATTGCATCTCAGGATGAAGGACGGCCCATTTTTTCATGAGCTGTAGGTAGATCGGGAAATTGCGCAGGATTTCTTTGGTTCGGCTGCCAGGGAAGAAGGCTATGACTTTTTTATTCTCTAAAGACGGTAGAGGTTTATAGATGTGCTCATCGATCCGGGAGATCAGGGGGTGGCCTACATAGGTGACTTTGAGGGGGGAGTTAGAGAAGCATTCTTTTTCGAAGGGCAGGATACATAATAGCTCATCGAGACTTTTTTCCATGGTATGGATCCGTCCCTTGCCATGTACCCAAACAGTCGGACAGATATAGTGGATCAGTTTTCCGGGAAATCCCTTTTTCTTAAGGTGCTTTTCCAGGCGCAGATTAAACCCTGGGTAGTCTATGAAAAGAGCGACTTTGGGCTTTAGAGTGAGAATTTTTTCTGCTATGAGATAGAACTGTTTTATCAGGCGGGGAAGGGCCGTAAATACATCGATAAAGCCCATTACCTGAAATTTTTCCATAGGCAGGATGCAGTCTATTCCGAGAGCGCGCATGCGGGGTCCGGCTACAGCTAGTATCTTAATAGAGGGATGTCTTTTCTTAAGATCCCGGATGAGCGCTTCTCCATGGAGATCCCCGCTTGGCTCCCCTGCAAAAATAAAGAGATCGTAGGGGGCCATTAGGAAAGGCCCCACTCTTTAAGTATCCAGAGGGCTCCTTCTTCAAAGATCTCTTTGGAGGTGCCGTGACCTTGAGCCCCAAGAGGTGGTTTGATGAGAAGTTCTATCTGGGGGGCTTTTACTCCATGCTCATAGGCAAGATTTGCAAGGGAGGATATGAAGGTAAAGCATTCTTTGGTGCTAACACGCATGTCCCGGTTACTGATATAGAACCTGATCTTTTTATGGATGAGGTCAAGGAGCTGATGGTTGGGATTTAAAGAGGTAACTATATCGTTATGGGTAATGGAAGAAAATTCTTTGGCATATTTTATTTGCGTCAGGGGAGCAAATCCTAAAATCATCGGTAGCCAGGAAAGTTTTGCTGCAACCTTGAGAGCCACGAGGGCGCCACGAGACAGGCCTACAATGGCTGTTTTATCTAGAGAGATGAGTCCCTCATCTCGGAGGAACTGGAGGGAATCCGCGGTCTTTTGAAAAAAAGGGGTAAGGGGATCTTTACCTTGGGAGATCTCTTCTGCCCATCCCTTCATGGCATCTGTTGCGGGGAGGTCTTCACCGTGATAGGGGAGGTCGATGGAAAAAATACGGATAGGGGAATTTTGCAATTTCACGACCATCTGATTAAAGGGGTCTGTTAAAAGGCTTTCTTTGGCAGATAGGGAAAAATAAAATACGGAGGCAATAGCCCCTTCGGATAGGTCAGGACCCACATACCAAAGGGTTTGGCCCGAGGGGGTAGCAAGGCAGCGCATTTCTACTCTCCGGATTTAGGAGGAGTTTTTGGGCTAGGTTTGCGTTTTCTTCTCTTTTTAGCAGCAGTTTTGGGGGCGTCTATAGCTCCCTGCCACTCTTCCCAGATCTTTTGGAGGCCCGGTTCGAGGAAGCTGCGTATTTCTAGAAACTGCAGAGCAAGGAAGAAATCTGGATCATTGGGAATACGTAAATTTTTAACCTTTTTCTTATCAATGGGAGTGAGTCTATATTGGCAAGTGAGTACGGAGACGACTTCCATGCGAAGTTTTCTTGGAATCTGTAAAAAGACTTTAAATACATCGCTTACAAGGTCATGAGCATCATCTTGGATCTCTCCGAGATGGGGGACTTTTTCTCTATCGATATAGCGTGTTTGGATCCTTTTTTGCAGCATAGGAAATAAAAGGCAGGAAAGTAAAATAGCACGATCAACAGGGGGCATATTGACATGGTAACAGTTTGTGTCTACCTCTTCTAAGTAGGAGTAAATCTCTTCCCCTTCTTTCTGTTCTAAGAACGAAGCTATTTCCGGGAGCATCAGTTGGAGCAGTCCGTAGTCTGTTAGCAGTTGGAAGAAAGATCTTGAGGAGCCTGACTCGAGCATGCGGAGTAGTTCTTCTAAAATCCTTGCAGGAGAACTTTTTGTAATCTCATGACGCGTTTCAAGTAGGGCGATATGCGCGTCGTGATCGATTTCAAAATTAAACCGGGCACGGAATTTAAGGAGTCTTAGCATCCTTACTGGATCTTGCTTAAAGCGAAGGAAAGGCTGCCCTATGGTACGGAGGAATTTTTTCTCTAAATCTGGGTATCCATCAACATAATCGATAACGGTTTGGTTGGAGGAGTCGTAGTATAGGCCATTGATTGTGAAATCCCGTCTAAGGACATCTTCTTCAGGAGATCCCCATTCATTATCTCTAACGATGAGCGTGTCTGCTTCATTATTGCCAGAACGAAACGTGGATACTTCGAATGTCTTTTGACCAAAACGGATATGTGCCAGACGAAATCTTCGTCCGATTAAGATCGAGTTGCGAAATAGGCGTCTAATCTGTTCAGGCTCTGCTGAAGTGGAGATGTCGAAGTCTTTCGGTGTTTTATTAAGTAGTAGATCTCTGACGCTTCCGCCCACCAAATAGGCTACATAGCCCGCTTGCCGGAGCTTTTGCATAACGAATAGCGCATCCGGATCGACTTTATCTATGGGCAGTTGGTGTTCTTCAAAGGGATATATTTTTTGTTGCACGAGAAAACTAGTAGCTAAAGATTCAAAATTATAGGTTAAAATAAAGCCTTAAATTAGAGCATTTAAATGATAAAGTCAAGGACTCTACAAGTTGTTTTCTTCTTATGGTGTAAAATAAAATAGTACCTTGTCGAGAGAGCTTAGGATAATCTCAAGTTTTCACAGGGAGAAAAATCCTAAAGGTTGGTATCTTCTTTAAAGACTAAATCTTTTATTTGAGTAAAAAAAATATGAAAACTTCGTTTTTAAAAATTTGTAGTGGTTCTTTGCTGGTGGCCGGAACGGCAATTGGCGCTGGCATGCTCGCTCTTCCTGTAGCAACAGCTGAAGGGGGCTTCTTCCCAGCTCTTGCTATGTATGGGATTTGCTGGTTTTTTATGGCCGTTACGGGCCTTTTGATGCTCGAGGTCTGTTTGTGGATGCCTAAAGATGCAAATCTAGTTTCTATGTCGTATCATCTTTTGGGGACAAAAGGAAAGATGCTCAGTTGGATTCTCTATCTTTTTCTTTTTTACTGTCTTTCCATTGCTTATGTAGCAGGAGGTGGAGGCTTTGTATCCTCTGTTACCCAGGGTATGATTTCTCCAAAGCTCGGGATTGCTATTTTTACCCTTATTTTTGCTCCCATCGTCTATATAGGAACCAAAGCTGTCGATAGAGCCAATATGATCCTCATGGTAGGGCTTATTCTTTCTTACTTTGCTTTTGTTTTTTTAGGATATAAGCATGTAAATCTTACGCTGCTGTCTCGGCAGAACTGGCCGGTTGCTTTTTTTGCTCTACCAATTATTTTCACCTCCTTTAGCTACCAGGGAATTATACCGAGTCTTACCAGCTATTTCCATAGCCATGCCAAATCGGTTAGATGGTCAATACTTATCGGCACAGCTATCCCCCTTATTATTTACATCATCTGGGAGATGCTTATTTTGGGGATTGTTCCTCTAGAGGGATCTTCCGGGCTTTTAGCCGCCCGCCAAAATGGGCAAAATGCGGTATTTTCTTTAAAAGAGTTCATCACCTCCCCTTGGGTGTATGGGATTGGGCAGGCCTTTGCTTTTTTTGCTCTTACTACCTCATTTCTCGGGGTAACCCTCGGCCTTGTGGACTTTTTGGCAGACGGACTAAAAGTTGCTAAGATAGGACTGAAAAAAGTAGCTCTTTGTTTTGCCGTGTTTTTTCCTCCAGTTGTAATCTCTTGTTCCCGTCCCGGTATTTTTCTTTCCGCATTGACGTATGCCGGAGGGATTGGATGCGCCCTACTACTTGGTCTTATGCCAGTACTCATGGTATGGGTCGGAAGATACCAGAAGGGCTATGGGGTAAAGCATGCGCAAATTGCTGGAGGCAAGAAGTTTTTAAGCCTTCTTATCTTCTTTGTGGTGTTTGAGGTAATTGTTGAGTGTATCGCGGAGATAAGAGGCTAAGGACCTCTTATCTTATTCAACTGTTGGTGGATTAAAGGGGATGTAAGTGATGGTTCCAGCTATGCCGATCGTTCCGGTGTTAATCTTTTCTACTCCGGAGATCTGTAGGTTAGGTGACATCACGTTAAACGTGTCAAAGATCCCAAGATTTTCAAAAACGAATCCAGCAGTTGAGGTGCTAGTGTTGCCAACAAGTGCAAGTGTGGTTGTCGCAGCGCTTAAGATATCATTAGCAAATACTGCTCCTTCGAGGGCGGTACTGAATATGGAGTTATCGAGAACTCCT
Organism: Chlamydiota bacterium; assembly: GCA_026398435.1. Lineage (GTDB taxonomy): Bacteria > Chlamydiota > Chlamydiia > Chlamydiales > Rhabdochlamydiaceae > VGMB01. The sequence goes on from JAPLSW010000044.1 coordinate 61,509, forward strand.
AAAGTCAGGTTGCTGGTACCGGAGGCAATAGTTACAATTCCGGAGTTAGGGCCGCTAAATGTGTTGGTAAAAATATTAGCTGTCATAGTTGATTGATCTCTTGGGAAAATATTTAGCGTTCCAAACAATCCAAGCTCATTCGTGCTAAATGTATTGCCTTCAATTCTTACAGAAGAAATTGCATTGTTTTCTAAAATAAATTCCAATCCATATTGGGAATTTTGCAGGGTGTTATTTTCTATCACTATGTTAGACATGGAATTATTAGTGAGCAGCATGTTTATATTTGCAGCGCCAGAGTTAGTAAAGGTGTTACTTTCGATGTTCGCTGAGAAAGTTGTGGTAGATGCGATATCGATGCCCATCCCAATAAATGAGTTACACTTATTAGATTCAATATTGATAAGCCCTGCAGCATTAGCAAACTGAATATCAGCTGTAAGTGCATCTGATAATACGTTATTTGTGATTTGAGCACCTATAACGGAACCAGGGGCAAATATGTTACAAACAGGCGCTGTAATTTTAAAGCCGTTAACAATGTTGCCGCTTGCAAGGGTTACACCACTGATATTGTTGGAAATATTAGGTAACTGGCTTGTCAAGGCAGGAACGAGAACAGGTCCTGAAGTAGAAAGAAGGTCAAAGGAGGTCGCTGACCCTTGTAGCCATTGTCTGTCTTGTAGTGTAATACCAACATCCATGCCGGAGCTTGTTCCGTTGCCGGTGTATACATAGATCATTTCTCCCTTAGAGGAGTTTGTTTCCGCAGCCACTAGTGTGGAATAAGGAGCTTCAGCCGTTCCATTTCCACCAGTTGATGTGTTGTTAACAAACACGATAGAAAGAGGTAGGCCCGTTCTTGGATCTAGTCCGATTTCTGTATCTTGGTGCAGGTGTGTTACGATCATCTCAAAGCGGGAAACGGGGTCTGTAATGTTTCTGCAAAGTGCCGTTTCTGTGTAGCAAGATCTTTCAGGATTGCCAATTTTCACCCTTTTACCAAGGGGAATATTGATTGCTGCAGCCCCTTGAAAAATCATTTTGTACAAGGTGTCATAAGAGCCTTGGAGCTCAACTGAAAAAAATCGAGACAGGCTTGAGGTGAGTTTTACATAACCACCCGGCGCTGTTAGCTGTTTTTTTCCTTGGAAAAAATACCCTCCAAGATACGCATCTAAGTCGAAAAATCCTCTATGGACAAGGGATCTGCCAAGACTTGCATCTGCCCCTGTGAGAGCCACTTCATTCTCTAAATGGATCAAAGCGCTATTACCTGAAAACTTATAGAAGCTCACCTCTACGATGTTATCAGTTCTAATAATGGGCATATATCCATTGAGGTGAAGGCTCCACTGCGTTCCGAGAATTTCAAGACCAAGACCTAATTGCTCAAAGGTAGAATGGCGCGCTTGCCTAAAGTCAAAGAAGGCATTTATTCCGAATACGGCATTTGTCATATCAGGCAGATACCTAATACCAAAACCGATGTTAGCCGCGGGCTTGCCATCATTTGACATGTGTCCGCGGATATCGAAGAAGGGATGAGCCTTTTCCGTTGCGGAAAAGGCAAAGAACATATCCAAGGATGTATATCCTTGAGGATAACCGATACCTTTACCTTCTCTATGTGCCATACTAAATCGGAAGCTACTTGGCCCCGGTTCACAATGTTTGCTTGGCGCTTCTTCAGCAGAAGATGCTGTAGTTTGTTCTTCTTGATCAGCTGCTGCAAGAATCACGGGAGAGCCTCGAGTGATTTTGCTTTTTTGCGGAATTTTTTTAACGGTGGCACCAGAGGAATTGGAAATCACAGAGTGTTTAGAAGGGGCCGAAGCTGTCTTTTTTGCAGGAGATGTAGATGTTTTTTCTGTAGCTTTTTTCTTTTCTTCCGGTTTTTTTGCAGGGGCATTTGCAGCCTGAGATAGTTGCTTTCTCGTGAATTTTTTCTGAGAAGGGGATTGCGAGTTGGTGCTCTCTGCTTGTAAAAGTAGAGGCAGCGTTAGTGAGCAACATAGAAGGCTTGCAAAAAACTTGTTCATTCAACCTACGGTTTTTGAAGAATCGATCGAGCAACTCAAAAATATCCAAAGAAAGTGTTATGGCATAAAAGAAAATAATTAGAAAAGAACAAAAATACAACATGGGGAAAGAGTTTGCAGTTTTGTTGCTGCAAAGCTTTGTTCTTTAGAAAAGATCATCCATCGTTAGTTGGTTTTCAATAGAGGCAAGATAATGGGAATTCTTATTATGGCTTGCTGAAGGGACTTCAAGGCTTCTCCCCACGTTTTTGGAGGAGTAATCGGATTGCCTTCGTTAAATTTCAAGGAAAATTCCCGAGTAAATTCGAATAGCTGCCCCTTTAAAGATCTCCCTTTTATTCCTGTGATTTCAAAATATAGGCCCTTAGGTTTAAAAAATTCACTGATAAGGAAGGTTTTACCAATCCTCCTTCTCCCATAAACGGCAAGAAAATGAGGATCACTTGACTGGTAAATCTCTTCCAGTATTTCTATTTCCCGTTCTCTTCCTACAATCGGAGTGCTCATGGCTTATCCTCTTTTTCGCTAAATATAGCATTATAAGTGGCGAAAAAGTGAAGAAAATGGCAGTTATCGTTAACTAAGCGGTTATCTTGTTGGCTCATTCCGTCCAATAGAAATTTAAGATTTTTAGGCGAAAACAACCTATTTCAATCACTTGTTCTATAAAACAAATGTTTTTCTTTTTAGGTCTTAAGTACAAGCTGCAAAATTCTATGAAAAGCTTGCTAGCAATAAGGCTATAGCTTATTTTAAATTGCTTTTTGATGAATTAATGTTTACTAATTTATGTATTTCTATATTTTGAGGTAACCTAGGGGTGAAAAACAGGAATGGAAAAGATGACCACAAAAAATTCAAGGTTGGCGATTGAATGGCCAGCAAGAAAACATAAGCAGCTTAAAAGAATAGCTTCGGATATGGGAATGACTATGAAAGATTATGTTATAATGACTCTCGAAAGCTCTATTGATAGGAAGCCAAATGAAGTCACGGAGAAGGCGATTAGGCAGGCGCAATCAGGGAAAGGTCTTAAAAAGTTCAGTAAAATAGAAGATCTTTTTGATGATCTAGGGATCTAGATGCTAACCCAAAAGCCAACCACTCAGTTTAAAAGAGATGTCAAGCTATCGCAGAAACGGGGATGTGACATATCTAAGCTTAAAGCTGTCATGAAAAAACTAGTGCATGAAGAGCCTCTAGATAGCAAGTTTAGAGACCATAAGTTAAGTGGGAATTATATCGGTTGTCGAGAGTGTCATGTTCAACCTGATTGGCTTCTTATTTATTAGAACTGGGACTCATTCGGATCTATTCAAAGACAGATAAGCAGAGACCAAGGAGGTGATTTTCGCTTTTCGGTTAAAAAAAAACAATAAAATATCCCTAATTAAAAGGCGTTTTTTTTAGCTTTTGTCTAGAGCCAAAAGACTTTCAGCATTCTTTTCTAAAAACTCTTCCTTCCAATGATACAGATCTAAAAGTCCTGTAGGATCCCTTCCTAAAATTACATAAGCTAAATATAAAGCTTCGATAGATGCCAGGCCCTTACTAGGATCCGGGCAGTCATCTTGTCTTCGCGGGTAAGCGGTCTCAAAGTTAGGAGGAAGGCTACGGATGATAAATGGATAGGGAGTCGGAATCTGTTTGAGCATTTGTGTCGCATAGCGCCAGGTAGCATCGATGAGAAAAATTCCTTTACCAGATTCTTCTTTAGAAAGAACCGGAGCGTCCATTCCAAGAAGCACATAAGAGGTGAGATCTGGAAGTATACTTGTAGGGTAGGAGTAGAAGCGCATGTCTTCTCGCGTTTCAAGCCCGCGAAGACTGCATTTTTTTAGGTTCTCTCTGCGATGACGCAAAATAACTGTTGGGGGGAATGATTCCATAGATGATTAAACTTTAGTTTTTAAGATACTATACTCCAAAATACAGAATTAATCAACTTACAAAGAAATCTATGCAAAACCAGTTTTTTACAGAATGTAGCAAGACTCTTTTAGAAAAAGGGGTGCTTGTCGGGGCAGATAGCTCTATCGAGTGGCTTCTTCCTTGGTGGTGGGAGACTTATAGACGCAGTAACACCTTGCCTGTAGCTTTTGTGGATTTTGGGCTAACAGATGGGGCTAAAAAGTTTTGTCAGGAAAGGGGGATTCTTATCCCCCTGGATTCCTTGCCACCGAAGGTGTTTGCCTGTAGCAATCCAGAGTGGGCTAAAAGCTATGGGGCAAGTTACGAAAAGGCAAGACAAGGATGGTTTAAAAAGCCGCTGGCTCTTATGAAATCCCCGTTTGAAATTACCCTGTGGACAGATCTAGATTGTGAGATTCTTAAAAGTTTGGACTCCCTTTTTTCTCTTGCTAAGGAGGGTCCCTACCTCTCTTTAGCAAGAGAGGTTTCAGATGGGGACTCTCCTTATCCCGTATATAACGGGGGAGTCATTCTCTATCGAAAGGGAAATGCCCTTTTGCAAGCTTTTGCAGAAAAAGCACTTACAGATGCTAAACACTTTTGGGGGGATGATAGGCTTCTTTCTTTTTTAATCGATAGGGATAGCTTTTCTATTGATCCCCTACCTTCTCATTATAACTGGCGGATTTCTCAAGGGGTGCCGGCTGGCGCTGCTATTATTCATTGGGTGGGGGAGTGGGGAAAAAATTATATTAAAACCTATGGAGGGATTTCCTCCTTACTCTAATTTTTAGAATAGTGTTAGGAGAAAAATAGAAAATTTCTTATATGAAGTTCCGAGCAGTGGTTTATTTAAGTACTCTTGGTAAGGGCATGTCATATTTAAAAGGTGTTTTTTTTCTGATTTTTTCTTTTATTTTAGGGATGCATCCTCTTGAGGCATCTTCTGTAAAGGAGAGCCTCAAGGAAATTCAGAGTGAGGCTCTAGAGAAGGATATTCCTGTTCTCATTGCCTTTTTGGGGAGTGGGTGGTGTCCTTGGTCTATGAAAATGGAAAATGAGCTATTTTCTGATGGGGCTCTACTGCAGAAGCTTGAGGATAAATGCTTCTTCTTGCAAATCGATATGCCGGCTAGGGCCTCTAGTGACCTATCATTTATAGAGATAAGAGCGATCATGGAAGAATACCAGGTCAAGGAGTCTCCTACCTTTGTTCTTCTTTCAAGTAGGGGGAAATGGATAGCACAGGAAGGCTTTCTTCCCCTGTCCGGGGAAGAAGTAACAAGTCGCTGGATTCAGTGTTTTGAAGCTTTTGTAGAAGTCACTAAGACCCTTGAAACCCCCTTTCTTTCAGAAATCTGCTTAGGTTCCCTTTATGAAAAAGCGAAAACTTTCGGTATGTGTAATCTGCAAGAAGAAATTCTAGATAGAGCTCTTACTACTGCCAAAGAGCCTTTTTTTTATTTGGAGAAGTTTAAAGCGCTTTCTAAGGAAAGAAAAGCTTCAGATCCTGGAATGCTTTCCCTTAGAAAAAAAATTAAGGCACTTGATCCAAATAATGATCAAAAGGCCCACCTTGAGCTTGCTATGATTGATTTCACTTCCTTCCAGAAGCGAAAAAAAAACAGGAGCCGGCCAGGTCTTGCAGCTCAGCCCCTTCTTGATTATATTGTGCAATTTGGAAAAAAAGATCCTGATAACCTTTGGAAAGTAGAAATGAAGTTATCCGAATATTTTTTTACGAGGGGATTATTAGATGTGGCTCTGGTTCATGCTGAGATGTCTCTAAGAGAATCTCCAGAAGGTATGAGGGAAGATATCAAGCAAACTATCGACTATTTTAAAACGGCTATTCAACAGTCTGCCACGGAGTGATTTTTAGAACTTCTTTAGGCACCTCGAATAGGAATCGGGAGGGTGTGGTTGTGATATCCTTTCCCATCTTTTTTCGGATTCTTGCCATACTTAAGGTGAGATATTTACGTGCCCTTGTCATGGCAACATACATAAGCCTTCTCTCTTCTTCAAGACCCCGTTCAAGGACGCTTTTTTCATGAGGAAGGATATGATCCTCGACACCTACAATAAAGCAAGCTTCGAATTCTAGTCCCTTCGAGCTGTGGATTGTCATAAGATGTACTTTGTCATTTTTTTCTTCTTTTTCTTTAAAGGGGAGTTTATCGGAGTTGAGCTGGGATGTAGAAAGAAAGTCAGCAAGTGTAGGTTCATTATCAGGATTTGTCTCATAACTTTTGAGAGCTTCTACACATTGGAGTACGTTTTCCCATTTAAAGCCTCGCATTTTTTCACTCTGCACTTCTTCATGGATCGCTTTTTTGTAATTAATTTCATGGACGAGCCAATCAAAAGAAGTATGAAGGGGTTTTTCGGCAAATTTTTCTTGCGCCGTAGAAATGGTATGTAAAAATTGAGAAATACTTTGTATCGCTTTATCAGAGAGCTCATCACATATAGGGATTTCTCTTTTAGCCGTTTTCTGAAGAACAGAAAACAGGCTTTCTTCCTGCTTTCGATTGTACTGAGTGAGGATATCTAGTGTCTTATCAGATATCCCACGTCTTGGAACATTAATAATTCGAAGAAGAGCTTCTTGGTCCAGGGGATTTGCAATCACCTTTAGATAAGAGAGGACATCTTTGATCTCTGCCCTTTCAAAAAATTCGGTCCCACCAAAGACCTCGAAAGGGATACCCCTTCTCCATGTTCCATTATCATCCCATGCAGCCTGTGCTAAGGCTGTTTCGAAATTGCGAGATAGTAGATTGGAGCGGTAGAGAATAGCCATATCCTTCCAGCGAAGGTTCTTATGCTTGCGATGCCAGATAAGTCTTTGCACGATCGCTTGAGCTTCTTCATTTTCTGTAGGTGCGTGAAATAGGGAGACGGGGTCTCCTGGCTCACTGAGGCTCCACAGCTCTTTACTGTGTCTTTCTTTGTTATTGGCAATAACGAGGTTCGCCGCTTTTAGAATTGTGGGAGTAGATCGGTAGTTCTGCTCGAGTTTAATGAGAGTCCCAGCTTCAAAATTTAAGATGTTTTTGATTTCAGCCCCTCTCCATCCATAGATCGATTGATCATCATCACCTACAACACAGAGGTTATTGTGATTTTTGGAAAGTAGGTAAGCTAATCGGTATTGGACGGGGTTGGTGTCCTGGTATTCATCGATCATAATATAGCGGAACTTCTCTTGGTAACTTGCAAGGACGCTTGGGTGCTGCTCAAAAAGTTCAACGGTAAGAGAGAGCAGGCTATCAAAATCCACCGCATTATAGGCTCTCATACAGGTGTGCAGTTGTTTCATGATTTGTTTGCTAAACTCATCGTGCCAGGTGGGGACCTGGCCGATTGCTTCCTCTTCAGACAGTCCTTTATTTTTAGCATCAGAAATTTTTTTAATTGTCGGTTGGATAGAGGGTAGATCTCCGTCGTGCTCAAGAGAGTGGCGAACCATCTGTGTTAAAAGTCTTTTGACATCTTTTTCGTCGTAGAGGCTAAATTCTCTAGTATAGCCTAGATGATGGATTTCTTTTCGGAGCACCTGCATGCAGAAGCTATGGAATGTGCAAAGGGTCACTTTGCGCGCGGCTTTAGCTGGGATGATTTTAGCAAGTCTCTCTTTCATTTCTCCGGCTGCCTTGTTGGTAAAGGTTAGGCCTAAAATACAGCTGGGATCTATAGATTTATTTTGGATGAGATGGGCCATCCGGTAGGTTAAGACGCTTGTCTTTCCACTACCAGCACCTGCTAAAATGAGTACTCTACCTTCGGTTGCCTGTACGGCTTTTTGCTGCTGACTATTGAGGTGTGAGAACATGGGGTATTGTTTTTTTTAAATTAGAGGGAAGATTAGACAATATAAGTTGCAGATCTAAAAGTACATCCTGTTTATTGATCGGTTCTGGTTTAAACCGAGGGAGTACATTCACCTCTAGACCTTTAGGGAAAGAGTGATAACACTCCCTAAAAGCTTCTCTAACCACTCGTTTGAAGCGGTTTCTTACGTGAGCTTTTCCAAATTTTTTTGAAATAGTGATCCCAAGCTTGGGGCAGGGGGCTGATTCTCTATTAAAATATTGAATAGAAACAACCCGTCCTGCAAGGCGGCGTCCTTCCTTAGCTACTTTTATAAATTGCCCTCTTTTCAGAAGGCGGGCAGCTTTAGGGAATTTCACTGAGTCCTTAAGCTGTTGTTAGGCGCTTTCTGCCCTGTCTTCTTCTACGGTTGATGATCTTTCTTCCGTCGGCTGTAGCCATTCTTTTACGGAATCCGCAGGCCTTTTGGCGCTTTAACTTACTAGGTTGGTATGTACGTTTCATTGGTGTATTCCTGTATTTCTAAAAATTTTTGGCCCTATCCTAGCTTAAAGCCGCATATCCATCAAGAGCAAAATCTTGCAAATCGGACTTGAAAAGAAATCCCCGCTCCTAGTATAAATGGGCCAACTTTTATTTTAGGCTAGGTTTAACAACATGAAAGTGAAAGCTTCTATTAAAGCAGACCCTTCTAAAGGGGATAAGATTGTACGCAGGCAAGGCCGCGTTTACGTAATCAACAAAACAGATCCAAATCGTAAGCAGAGACAAAAAGGTCCTGCACGCAAAAAGTAAGGAAAAGTAGAGATTTATGGCAAAACTTTCTTCTATAGCAAGGCAGAAAAAACGTGAGAGAATGGTGAAGCTCAAGTGGGACAAACGACAAATGCTCAAAAAAGCAATTCTCGACCAGTCAACAAGTGAAGAAGACAGGATGAAAGCTGTGGCAGATCTCGATAAGCTGCCTAAGAATTCCTCCCCTGTACGTCTTCGCAACCGTTGCCAGCTAACAGGGCGCTCTAGAGGCTTCTTGAGAAAGTTCAAACTTTCTCGCCTTTGCTTTAGAGAGATGGCGAACGCTGGGCTAATTCCCGGTGTAGTTAAAGCGAGCTGGTAATTTTTACCAACCGAGCATGTGTTAAAAAGGCCTCAGTGATGAGGCCTTTTTCTATTGAACAACTTCCATTTCGGCCTTAGGGAATAATTCACTAAAA
>JAPLSW010000062.1 GCA_026398435.1 Chlamydiota bacterium
GGAGATCAATATCATGACCTTAAAGAGGTTGTTTTCATAGCCATTGCAGATTTTATCATGTTTCCTGAGAAAGAAAGGTATAAGTCAGATCATGTTATTTTAGACAGAGAATCCCACGAACATGATCTGAAGGATTTTTCCTTTACTTTCATAGAGCTTCCTAAATTTAAGAAAAAGATTGAGGATCTCTCTAGCGTCGAAGAAAAATGGTATTACTTCTTTAAGCATGCCCAAGAAACCTCTCCTGAGGAGTTATATAAGATTATAGGGAAGGATGTTATCATAGAAAAAGCCTATACTGAACTCGATCGTTTTTACTGGAGTCCTGAAGCGTTACTAACCTACGAACAGGCTGAGAAGAGAATTAACGACTATTTGTCTTCTTTAGGGCGAAAATTCGTTGAAGGTAAGATTGAAGGTAAGGCTGAAGGACTGGCTGAAGGTTTACAGAAAGGCAAGGAAGAAGGAGCAAAGAAGAAACAAATAGAGATGGCTGAAAAAATGCTTCAAAAGAAACGCCCTTTAAAGGAAGTTGTAGAATTTACCGACTTAGAGTTGGAAGTAGTAGAAAAAATACAAGCTGCTTTAAACAAAACCTCTTCAAAGTCAGTGAGGCCCGTGAAATCCAAAGCTCGCAAGAAGAAAAACTGATTTTTTTGCTTTTCCTAGGAAGCTCCGTAATGGCTGTCGCAAGGTAGCTGCATGTTGAAAATAGAGGTCCTTTTGTTAATGTTACTTTCTCAAGTAAACATCATTATTCGGTGAGGTCAATTTTTAGTTGCCTCCATTAATCATTTAGCTTTTGACATAAGACCTCTCTAGAATTACTCTAAAGCTTAGCATTTTTCAGGAGACATATGGCCAAAATCGATATCTATTATACAGGCAATCTTTCTACCCGCTGCGTTCATAGCGAAAATGAAGCAGAAATCGTAACGGATGCTCCTAAAGACAACCAGGGGCGTGGGGAGATGTTTTCTCCTACAGATCTAGTGGGAGCGGCTCTGGGCTCTTGCGTGCTTACCCTTATGGGGATCGCGGCAGGGAAGCTAAAAGTAGATATCAGCGGAAGCCGGGCTGAAGTAGAAAAAGAGATGGTCGCAAAACCTGCTCGTCGTATTGGTAAGATCATTGTAAAGGTAAGCTGCCCTCATGATTTTTCTGCCGATATTAGAGCGCAGCTAGAAAAAGCAGGATCTTTGTGTCCGGTGCATCAAAGCCTGCATCCTGAGATAATCCAAGAATTTCATTTTAGTTGGGGCCAGGCGTGAAATTTCAAAATCTAGCTTCTTTTGAAAAGCATTTACATGCTTCAAGTGTGGTTTCAACATACATCGTCGCTTGCTCTGATTCAGATGAAAGGAGCAAGATCTTAGCGAGCATTGCAGAGTGGCTCTGTAAAAAATATCCGGAATCAGAAGTTCTAGGTTCTTTGAGCTCCTCCGAGAAATTTCAGAGCATCATTGAAAATTTATCTACTCAGCCCCTGTTTTCTTCTCACATCATTGTGGGTATTAATGATGGCAGTGATTTTTCTAAGAAAGAAAGGGCAGAGCTTGAGGGTTTTATTACTAAACCTTCTAAATTTGCTTTTCTTGTCATGGGAGCAAGCTCTTTAAAAGACTTTAGCGCTGTATGCAATACCGCGAAAAACGATATTGTTGTTCTTGATCTTTCTCAAGAAAAAACATGGGATAGGCAGCGAAGACTCCAGCAGTGGCTTATCGATCGTTGCATAAAAGAGGGGAAGAAGATCTCTCAAGGTGTAGCTTCTGAGATCCTCGATGCTTGTGGTCCAGATATCATGCTTCTTGAGCAAGAATTGCTAAAAATTATTGCCTATATAGGGGCATCTCCTAGCATTTCTAGTGAAGATGTGAAAAACATTGGAGTGAACTATGTCCTTCCGACTGGATGGAATATGGCAGAGTCCCTTGTATGGGAGGCAAAAGCTCCCATCAAAGACCCCTCATTTTCTCTGTCAGATTTACTGCCCCTGCTCGGTCAGGTGAGGTATCATTTGCAACTGCTCAGGCAGTTCGCTGTTTATCTCAGTCAAGGTCAGTCCCGAGAGGAGATATCTGCCCATTTTCCCCAGGTCAGACAAAATTCCTTTGATAAGTGCATGCAGCTTGCATGCTCCCATAATGCAGCTTATTTTGATGAGGCCCTAAAATGCCTTTTCAAAATCGATCTTTTATCAAAAAATAGTTCCTTATCAGCAGATTTTCTCTGGGATTATTTAGTTTCTCAAATTGCCCAAAAAAAAGCGTACTATGCAAAAAAATCCCCGTCTCATTTTACTTCCCAACGTGCTTAACGATGAGCAACCCAGACTAGAGTCTTGCTTTACAGCAGATGTCATAACACTTGTACCGAGCCTAGATGGCCTCATAGCAGAAAGTGAAAAGGGGGGCAGACACTACTTAAAGCGTTTTTTCTTTCCTGAAGGGAAAACCTTTCGTGATATTCCCATTACACTTCTGTCTGAGCACACAAAGGAATCTGAGTTTTTACAGCTTCTCGCCCCTATTATGAAGGGAGAGGTTTGGGGCCTAGTTTCTGATGCGGGACTGCCTTGCCTTGCAGACCCGGGCGCTAAGCTTGTTCTTCTGGCTCGGCAAAAGGGGCTCGAGGTAGAGGCCCATATGGGCCCCTCATCGATTATTTTAGCTCTGATGTTATCAGGTCTTGGAGCGCAGAAATTTTGCTTTGAAGGGTACTTGCCAAAAGAATCTTCAGAACTTACAGGGGCGATTAAGCTGCTAGAGCAAAGAGCCCTCAAAGAGGGCTCTACCCATATTTTTATAGAGACCCCTTACAGGGGAGAGCAGATGCTCGAAAAGCTTATCTCTACGCTGCAGGAAAAAATGAAGCTCTCTATTTCACTCGATCTTACGTTGCCAACACAGCTCGTTATGACAAAAACGATTAAGCAGTGGAGGAAAGATCCAAAGCTCGATATACAAAAGCGGCTTGCGGTTTTTGTCGTAGGTGCTTAAGACCTACTTAGATAATTTCTTCAGCGACTGAATCGTAAAAAAGTAGCCCTTGGCTTGTAAGCTTTATTCTATCACCATCTCTTTCAAGCCAGCCTTTTTCTATAAGCTGCGTAATAGAGTCTTTCATCTCTTGCGGCAGTTTGGCATGCCTGCCTTCGAACTCTACAAGATCTACTCCTTGTAGCAATCTAAGTTCAACGGCAAGGAGTTCTTTAAGATTTTGGGGATAGGGAAGCTCTTCCTCAAAGTCTTTAGGAAGGATCCCTTTTTCAAGAAGTGTGCAGTACTTGCTGAGGTTTGCAATATTTTGGAATCTCTTTCCTTCAAAGTAGCTAAAGGCTGAAGGGCCAAGGCCCAAAAAGGGCCTGGCCCTCCAGTATCCCGTGTTGTGACGGGACTCATAACCCTCTTTTGCAAAAGCGGAGATTTCATACCGCTTAAGTCCAAAGGATTCCAGCATAGTAACTGCCATATCTAGCATCTGTGAACATATCTCTTGCGAGGGGAGGTGGAGAGAGATCTCTTTTTTCTTTTTATGGAAGGGTGTATTTGGTTCGATTACCAGGTTGTAAAGAGACAGGTGGGTGATGGGCAGAGTTTGTACTTGAGCGAGGGTAGATTCCCAGGCTCTTACATCTTGGTGGGGTAGTTCAAACATAAGATCGACAGAGATGTTGGTGATGCCGGCGTCATAGGTTGCCTGCACTGCCTGAACACTTTTACTCGCGGTGTGCGTTCTTCCTAGGATATTCAGTAGGGTGTCATCTAAAGATTGGAGGCCAAGGCTTACTCGATTGATGCCAGCTTTTCTAAAATCTTTCATCAGAGAGGGAGTAACATTTTCTGGATTTACTTCTAAAGTGATTTCACAGTCGGCGGCAATAGGTAGGCCACTTTTCTCTATCCATTCTAAGATGGTCTGAATTCGCTCAGGACCAAGTAGTGAAGGAGTGCCTCCCCCAAAATAGATCGATACGACATCAAATCCCATAAGGCTCTTGTGGACAAGGTTCCATTCCCTTTCTAGAGCGATCATAAATTGCTCTTTATGATCTTCCCGATCGGGTACTACAAAAAAATGGCAGTAGGGACATTTTTTTGTGCAGAAAGGGATGTGAAAATATAGGCTTGCAGGTTTTTTACTACCAGTCGTTAGCATCAGGATCTTCTAGGATACCACGTCTCCAACGATTTTTATCGCTGTATGGATCTTCCTCTTCTTCTTCCTCTTCCTCGGCAGGAGCCGTTTCTTCGTCATGCTCACCTGATTCTTCTGAAGAAGTAGTTTCTGCTTCGTAGGAATCGGTTTCCATATCGAGGCCTAGATCTGACATTCCTTCTTCACCAAGATCGATATCTGGCATGCTATGAGGCTCTTGGAATGCTTGTCTTCCGTGGGCAGGTCTTTTAGGGAGGGTGAATTCTTCTACTTCTCCAGTTTCTTTAAGGAATCTAAGGCGCTCTTTTTCTTCTTCGATTCTCTCATGCAAAGACTTGATTTCTTCTTTATGTTTTTCTATGTCTTTTTTAGGAACTAGGCCAAGCTTTAGCCACTGCTCTAGATCTGTGAGTTCTGTTTCAAACTTTTTAAGACGTTCACTTTTAATATTCATGTGGGGCCTTGGGTAAACCGCGTAAGGGGTCTTCTATCCATCTTCTCGTGTATTTATCGAAACATTTTTTTTTATGTAAAGACATTTCAAAAAAAAATTACACAAATACTAATCTTAAGGAACCTGAGAAGGGGAAAATCCGAAGGTTTTAGATGATAAGAGAATTTTTTGCAAGAGGGGAGTTTAGTAAAAAAAAGGAGGCAGGATTTTTACTGGTAGGATTTACTACCAGTAAAAAAACAAGAATAAGTAAACGCTGTTACTTTAAAGAGCTATCATAGCTTCTCTAGGCAGAGCAGGTATAGCTTCATGAAAAGCCTGATCTAAACCGCCAGCGGTATAACCGCTCCGAGCGTAATATCGATCCATTCCACCGGCCTCTTGATATGCTCTAGCCAGTCTTTGGTGGGATTGTAATTCCCCTGTTAATCTCTCTCCACTTCCCAAAAGATCAGAAGGAATTTCTCCATTTTTAAGCTCATGCCAAAGCTGCTTTAATGGTACAGATCGGTCTATATTTCCATTGAGGTATTCTGTAAGTCGAGGCAGAGCGTATGTTGCTACCATTAAAGAAGTTAAAAATATTATACTTTCCCCGCCAGACATCTGGTTAGCTACTCCCTCTTCGATAGGCTTTCCAAGTGAGGCCGCAGCTAACAAGGGTATACCGATTGCAGCGACATATTTCCATGCCGAGTGTAACGTGTCTCTTCTTTGAGCCCAAGTTTGATGAGGCCCGAATCGTTCAGGTGGAACTATGCCTCTTTGGTTTGGAACTATGCCTAACATGCTTTCTCTATAAATTGGAGTCATTCTCACAATTTCTTTTATCAAAGGAAGCTTGGCCTCAAAAGCTAGAAATGTTTTAGCTTCTGTTGGGAAATCGGGTATATCGCTTCTGAGAGTCCTGCAAGTTGCACGAAGTGTAACCTTTTCTTGTGTAGAAAGAAAACTTGTTAATGCTGCGAAAGGATCACGATTTGCTGATACATTTGTTATGGAGGTTGACATAATATAATATCCTTATTTAATTATTTTTATAGTAATTATAGAGTAACTCTGTTCTTCGATTAAGCTTTGAGAGGCTAAAGTAGAAGATCTTTAGGAATCCGATTCCACGAAAATTTAAGGATCTTCTATCGCCTGTAAAAGCTGAGGCCTAAAGTGACACCCATTTGCGGTTTTTTCTTCTTGAAGATGTTGTTTGTGGAGTGGTATCACTTTTGCCGTAGCTCTATATTCTGCTACAGCTGCATCCAATTTTTCCTTTGGTACTTGTAGCCAGGGCGCTTTGATCGATTCAAAGGTAAAGATAGGAGTCCCGGCTGTCGCAGCAGCTGATGCCCTGATAACATCGGTAGAGGAATTGGATACTAGAACTTTTACAAATTTAAAAGTTCTCTCTGCAACATCTCTTACTTCCTCAGGAAGAGCGGGGTCTGTACATAATTTATACACACGCCGTAGCTCTTTTAAGGTGACCTTATCTTTATTAGTAATCAGATCGGAAATAGAAGGGTAAAACTCTGCTCCATCTGAAGTATCGATGGTAAAAAGAACGGGAATCAGTTGAAGACCAGCTCTTTGCCGTTTGACGGTTTCGATGATGATATTTACCAGCGCCGCCTTACATTTAGAAGCCTGGTTGTCTTGACATTTAATTTTATGGATTTTACGTCCTTCTAACGTGGAGCTTGTCTCCGGACTTTCCATCAAGTAAGTATTTGCTATATGGTAGTCAAAAACTCGTTGTATAGGGTTTTCTATCCCAGCCCCGAAAGGTGTTGAGGTTCGCAGAGTAGAAATAATTTCTTGGTATTTGCATCCCGCAAACCCATATACCATCAGCTGGGGGCTTGCCTCTCCTAGTACTGAGACTAAAGAAGGATAGTTAATTATAGGTGTCATAGAGGTATAATAGCTCCTCTAGGACGAGCAGAGCTGGCCCCAAGAAAAGCTTGAGGTAAACCACCTGCTGTATAACGACTAGAAGGGGCAGATCTGGCTTCGTGAAAAGCCTGATCTAAGCCACCTGCTGTATAGTCTGCCTGAGCATAATATCGATCCATTCCTCCGGCTTCTTGATAAGCTGCAGTCTGCTGATCATGAGCTTCTAATTGTGCTTCTAATTGAGCGCCACTTCCCAATAGATCTGAAGGAATCTCTCCATTTTTAAACTCATGCCAAAGCTGCATTAGTGGTACAGATGGGGCCCTATCTCCATCCATAAAAGCTACAAATCGAGGTAAAGCGTATGCGGCGACTATTGCAGAAGTAAACATCATTATAACCTGACTACCAGGCATGCCGTTCTCAACCTCACTTACGATAGGATTGTTAAGTGCCACTGCAACAAACCAGGGTATACCGGCTGCAGCTACATATTTCCATACCGAGTTTTTCGATTCTCTTCTTTGAGCATAAGTCTGAGGACGCTCGTTTTCTCTATGTGGAGCTATGTCAAGCACGTCTGATCTGTAAACGGGAGTCATTCTTACAATTTCTCTTATCAAAGGAAGCTTGGATTCAAAAGGCTAAAAAGGTTTTTGCTTCCTGAGGGATATCTTTTATGTCGCTGCGAAAAGTCGAGCAAGTTCCTCTAAGCTGTGATTTATCAGCCACGCTGAGAAAATTTGTTAATAATCTTGAAGTATCAGGATTTGAAATTATGTTTGTAATTGAAGCGGTCATTTGTATTATTCCTTTTATTTATTATTATATTAAATAATATTATAAGTTATTTTAGGATAATATCCAATTTGTTTATTTTAAAATGTTAAAATTTTTTACAAATGCCAGTTTTTATGATTGAAAAGTTAATTGCCAGGAGGTGATTAACGTGAAATAGTAGCTTATCATTATGATTATCAATGAAATAGAACGTTCAGATCTGTTGTTAAAGCTTAAAAAGAAAATTTAAAACAATCGTAAGTCGCTGAAATTCATGCGATTAGCGTTAGGTAAGTAAAGAGAGTATTCAAAAAATATAAAAAGCAATGAAAGAAATTGTTCCCGCTACGGGATAAGACCTACAGAAATTACTAAGAGGCATCTGGGCTTGGTATAGTATTGGGTAAATTTAATTTTAAATAATTCTTTTTCAAAGTGAGCTCATGTGCTATAAGCAGCTTTTAGGGCGGCAGAAGAGGGGCATCCATGGTAGATAAAGCAATTTCATACGCGCATCTTGGCAATCTTACATTCATTGAAGAGCTATATGGTAGATTTTTACAAGATCCCACATCTGTAGATAGCTCATGGAGATATTTTTTTGAGGGGATGGAGTTTTCTAAAGGTTTGGAGCCGGGCCCGGCCCCGGCTGCGCAAACCGGAGATCTTAAAGCCTATCTTCTAGTGCAGGCATATAGGATGTATGGACATCTAGCGGCTCAGATCGATCCTTTATCAGATAAGGTAAGGGAGCCCGAGCCTCTTTCTCTTTCGACTTTCGGTTTGACTGAGGATGACCTCAGTGCTAGCTTTTCGACATTTGGCTTTTTGGCCAAGGAAAAGGCTCCCCTCAAGGAGCTGATAGCCTCTCTTAAAGCTACCTATGCTAATAAAGTCGGGATTGAGTATTTGGATCTGGGAAATCTAGAGATGGAGAAATTCATCCAAAAGAAGATTGAGCCCTCATTTCCTATAAATTTAACAGTTGATGACCGGCTGCAGATTCTCCATTATTTAAATAAAGCAGAATTTTTTGAGACATTCATCCATACCAAATACGTAGGGCAGAAGAGGTTTTCTTTAGAGGGAGCTGAAACCCTCATCCCCATGCTTGGCTTTATCATCGATAAGGGAGCGGATCTTGGGGTGCAGGAAGTGGCTCTTGGCATGGCACATAGGGGACGCTTAAATGTGCTTGCCAATATCCTCAATAAGTCCTATTCGATGATCTTTCATGAGTTTGAAGATCATTACTCAAATTCTTTAGGTCAGGGAACGGGCGATGTTAAATACCATAAAGGTTTTCAGGGTGCATTAAAGACCCATAGCGGCAAAGAGGTTTTTATCACCCTAGCTGCGAACCCCAGCCACCTGGAGTCTGTTGACCCCCTTGTTGAAGGAAGAGCTAAAGCTGTACAAGAAATTAAAGGGGGAGATTTTTCCAAGGCTCTTCCTATACTTATCCATGGGGATGCCTCTGTTGCCGGGCAAGGTGTTGTCTATGAGACACTGCAGCTGTCTCGTGTTCCTGGCTATGCAACTGGTGGAACGATCCATATCGTGATCAATAACCAGATCGGATTTACGACCCTTCCATCGGAAGCTCGCTCAACAAAATACTGCACCGACATAGCAAAAGCCTTTAACTGCCCAGTATTTCATGTAAATGCAGAAGATCCAGAAAGCTGTATAAGGGCTGCAATTCTCTCCATAGAGCTCAGACACCGATTTGGCTGTGATGTATTCATCGACTTAAACTGCTACAGAAAATATGGACATAATGAAGGGGATGAGCCAGCATTTACCCAGCCCCTGCAATATAATATCATCCGAGCTAAGAAAAGCATTCGGGAGCTATTTAAGCTCCAGCTGATCCAAGAAGGGGTTTTAACCCCTGAGTTATCCGATCAGAAAGAAGCAGAATTTAAAAGTAGCCTCCATAAGGCCATAGAAGCGATCCCTCCTCCAGATAATAATCCATCTATTGACGGAGATCACTACCAGGTTAATGAAGAGATCCTTTCGAAAATCCCTCCGATCCTTAAGGATGATCTCTTATCTCTCTCTGAAAGTTTCTGCAGCGTGCCTGAAGGATTTTCGATCCATCCAAAGATCCGCCGTCTTTTTGCCGATAGGCTCAGTATGGTGAAAGCATCATCTAAAACAATCGACTGGGGCATGGCAGAGTACTTGAGTTTTGCCTCTATTTTAACAAAGGGGATTCATATCCGCCTTTCAGGGCAGGACTGCCAAAGAGGGACCTTTTCCCAGAGGCATGCCGTATGGGTGGATCAAGTGACTGCAGAGAAATATTTCCCTCTGCAGCATCTCCAAAGCTCCCAGGCGCCTATGCAAGTGCTAAACTCCCCCCTCTCTGAATATGCCGTACTTGGGTTTGACCTCGGCTATAGCATGTCCTATCCAAGCACCCTGACTCTTTGGGAAGCGCAGTATGGGGATTTTGCCAATACGGCCCAGGTGATCATAGACCAGTTTATCTCCGGTTCTGAGCAGAAGTGGGGCCTTGCCTCTAATTTAACCCTACTTCTTCCCCATGGATATGAAGGGCAAGGCCCTGAGCACTCCTCGGCTCGTATGGAAAGGTATTTGCAACTGGCCGCGCAAGGCAATATAATACTGGTTAACTGCTCAACACCGGCCCAATATTTTCATGTCCTCCGTCGCCAGGCCTTCCTCACAAATAAAAAGCCTCTGGTGGTATTTACCCCCAAAGCTCTTCTTCGCCTGCCTGCTTGCACAAGTTCCGTAGATGATTTAGCAAATGGCAGTTTTCAAGAGGTGATCACAGATCCCCTGATTGCAAATCCTAAAAAGCTTCTTCTTTGCAGTGGCAAGGTGTACTACGATCTACTCCAAGAAAGAGAGAAAAGAAATATTACCGATGTTGCAATAATCCGAATAGAGCAGCTTTACCCCTTTCCAAAGCTCAAGCTACAAGAGATACTCCGTAGCTATAAGGGCTTTAGCCGGCTTGTTTGGGTTCAAGAAGAACATAGCAATATGGGGGCGTCAGAATATATTCGCCCCCTATTGCAAGAAGTCAGTGGCATGGCTCCAGAGTATGTAGGAAGGCCCCGCTCGGCCGCAACGGCTGCCGGCTCCTACGCCCTACATAAAAAACAGTTTTTAAAGATGATGGATGAGGCTTATTCATGAAAGTTGAAATCAAAATACCCCCCCTTGGAGAATCTATCTCTGAAGCAGTCGTCTCTCGTATCATCGCTCCCAATGGGAGCATGGTGGCTGAGGCCCAAGAAATTCTCGAACTGGAAACAGATAAAGTAAATCAGGTTCTTTATGCACCAGCTAAAGGACAGATTATGCTCACAGTCGCTGTTGATCAGACGGTAGCTGTCGGTCAGGTGATTGGCTCGGTTGATACCGATGCCAAAGGGGCTCCTGCGGAGCCAGCTGCCGTGGAGCCAGCTCCGAAAGTGGCGGCCATAGAAAAATCAGCCCCTGCTGTAAAAGCTCCAGAGCCGGTCGCTAAAATTACAGAGGGACCCTCTTCTCGCATGATGGTCTCTGAATTTGTCTCAGAGATTAAAACACCAAAAGCTGTAGCTCTTCCCTCTCAATCACCAGCTGCTATACTCGTGGCTCCTGGCACTACGAGGAAGAAGATGAGTGGTCTGCGCCGAACTATTGCCCAAAGATTAGTTGAAGTAAAAAATACGACAGCGATGCTCACCACATTTAACGAAGTAGATATGAGCGCTGTCATGGAAATCCGTAGCCGTGAAAAAGACGCATTCTTTACCAAACATGGAGTGAAGCTTGGGTTTATGTCGTTCTTTGTAAAAGCGGCGGCCGCCGCTTTAAAAGCCTACCCGGAAGTAAACGCCTATATCGACGGCGATGAGATCGTTACATTTTCAACGTATAACATAGGCGTTGCTGTCTCTACAGATAGGGGCCTTGTGGTTCCGGTGATTAGGGGATGTGACAGCCTTTCCTTCGGTGGTGTCGAAAAAGAGATCGATCGGTATGCCAAAAAAGCGCGTGATGGATCGATCGGGATCGATGACATGCGCGGAGGCACTTTTACCATTACCAATGGGGGCGTGTTCGGCTCTTTACTATCTACCCCCATTCTAAACCCTCCACAGAGTGCCATTCTGGGTATGCACTCTATCGTAAAGAGGGCCATGGTTGTTGATGATGAGATCGTCATACGCCCGATGATGTATTTAGCGCTCAGCTACGATCACCGTATTATCGATGGAAAACAAGCTGTGCTTTTTTTAGTGACAATGAAACAGAATTTGGAAGATCCAGCAAAGATGCTACTCGATCTTTAAAAAAGAGGGATTTATGGCAGAGGAATTTGATGTTGTAGTAATAGGAGCCGGCCCTGCCGGCTATGTTGCAGCGATTCGCTGCGCTCAGTTGGGTTTAAAAACTGCCTGCGTAGAAAAAAGGATGGAGCTTGGCGGCACTTGCTTAAATGTCGGATGCATCCCTTCAAAAACTCTTCTTCATACAACAGAGCTCCTTTATGCAGTAAAAGCTGAAGGCGCTAAACTGGGCTTAAAATCCTCCGGTGTGTCTTTCGATTTCCCGAGGATGATGGAAAGGAAAAAAGAGGTGATCTCTTCTTTAAATGAAGGGGTCAAAGGGCTCTTTAAAAAAAACAAGGTCACTCTCTTTACCGGGAGCGCCTCGTTTACCTCTCCCACAGCTCTTACTGTTTCCCAAGGGGCGACAAGCGCTCAGCTTAGCGCTAAGCATTTTATCATAGCTACCGGCTCCGAGCCGGTCCCTCTTCCCTTTCTTCCTTTTGATGAAAGGAGAATACTATCCTCAACTGGCGCCCTGTCTTTAGATAAGGTACCTGAAAAGATGGTTGTCGTCGGTGCGGGCGTCATCGGAGTGGAGCTGGGCTCTGTTTATGCAAGGCTTGGCTCAGATGTGACCTTCGTAGAGTTTTTAGATAAGATTTGCCCGACACTCGATAGCTCGATATCCAAAGCGTTCCAAGAGATCCTAATCAAACAGGGGATGAAGTTTCATTTATCTTCCAAGGTGACAGGGATCGATCTCTCAGACAAGGGAGCCCTTGTCAAGGTATCCAAAACTGATGGCAGTATCCTAAATCTTCCCACCGATGTCGTTCTGGTATCCATCGGACGGCGCCCCTATACACAAAACCTTTCCCTCGATAAGGCGGGCCTGGAGCTTAGCCCGAAGGGACAAATTCCTATTAATGGCCAGTTTAGAACAAAAGTTCCTCATATCTACGCTATCGGCGATAGCGTAGATGGGCCGATGCTTGCGCATAAGGCCTCCGAAGAGGGGGTAGCAGTAGCTGAAATCATCGCCGGACAATCGCCCCATATCGATTACGTAAGCATACCAAGTGTTGTGTATACAAGTCCGGAAGTTGCAGCAAGCGGCCTTACCGAAGAGGAGGCTAAAGAGCATGGGTTTACTCCCAAAATAGGAACCTATTTCTTTAAGTCAAATTCTAGAGGTAAGTGCACAGGGGAAGAAGAGGGCTTTGTGAAAATCATCGCTGATGAAAAAACAGATAAGATCCTTGGGATTCATATCTTAGGGGCTCACGCCTCTGAGATGATAGCCTTAGGTGTCCTTGCTGTAGAAAAGAGAATGACCTCACTCGAGCTAGGATCTATTTCCTACCCCCATCCGACTCTTTCTGAGGCGATCAAGGAAGCAGCTCTGTCTATTCATAAAAGAGCGATCCACAAATAAAAAAGGACCATTTTAGATTGTGATTATAAGTTGATGGTATTTTTTTGACTGCGCAACTTTTTGCGTCGATCGCGCAATAAAAGTTGCGCGATTGGGGGCTTTTTCTTATCGGTTATCGAGTCGTAATAAATTACTCAGTGGCATATTGGTTGGGTCTAGTATATCGTAAAATTAAGTTTTAAATAATTTTTTGAAAATAAAAAAGGCCCTACTTTCATTACAAGAAAGTAGGGCCCAAAGTAGGAACTTTTTAGTGGCTTTTAAGCCATAATATGTCTTTGCAGAGCTTGGAATACATTCTCTCTGTGTCTATTTCTTATCGCCGCGGGAGCCGTCCCGTCAAAGACATCCCTGTACCAGTGACTTTCTGCCCACGCTCTTTGGCCGGCCGGTTCATGAGCGATCTCTCTTTCTCCAACGTAGAGCTCTTCTTTTGATTGATCATACACATGCTGCAAGAAGGCCTCTTCAGAGGAGATGCCGGAATCACGGATTCTATCCATAAATCTCCTATGGTCCCAAGCATCCTCACGAAGAGCGTAAGAGGCGAGAATTCTTTGGGCAGCTGAGAGGCAATCCGTCTCCTCAGGAAGGCGTCTTTCTAAACTTGTTAGAGTGCGTTTTGCATCGACACCCTCTGTCCTGAAGTAGTCTTCTACAAGCCGTTCATTTTCTCCGTATAATTTTAAAACTACGTTCGCAAGAAGGCATAGCCTTTGCTCTCTTGGGAGTCTCTGATACCAGTCTGGATGACTTGTATCGATCTCCAATCTGTCAGTGGCTCTTAGTTGTATTACCTGCCTTGGAGGTCTTGGGGCTACAGGAGCTGAAGCCGGGATCTCTTCAAGAGGCGCGCTCGGGGCTCCCATCCCAATAGTTGCTGAGGGTAAGGGAGGAGCTTTCTTTTCTGGTGCTACAGCAACAGGGGGACTCTCAAAGGTAGTTCTTCCAGCCTCTAGCATAGATAGAGCCCACTCAAGGGTTCTTATTTGCGTGGTAAGTAGAGAGCTTGGGGAACTTGCTTGGAGGGCCGATACTCGTCCTCTTGAGGCTATTAATTGCTCTAGTATTTGCTCATGTGTTCCAAAGGTTGATATAATCTTCTCTTGGAGGAAATTTGTTCTAGAGGCAAACATGCCTCTTTTTGTTGCAAGGCTCTGAAGAGCTATAGCATCGGAAAATGTCTCCTCAGGAAAATACCCCTTTGTTTGGAACTGGGCCTTTTCTTTAGTAGAATTCGCTGATGAATATTCTGCAGATAGATGCTGAGCTAAATGGTTGTGTAGGTATCTGCTCAAAAATACTTGAGCCTGCATTTCATCTGCAGGATTAATAAAGGAATTTATTAGCGCAGGGCGTGTTGTTCGTTCAGCTCTTAATGACCTGAATCCGAGGAACCCTGCTTTTTTTTCTATTTTTTGTAATTCTACAGAGATATCTAATCCACATAACCTAATCATTTCTTCAATTGTTGGAGGATGGCCGAGTTCTATTTCTAGGTCATGCCTTCTTGTTTCCAGTTCTTGTTCTATTTTTTCTGTTAGAGGCAGAAGGAGGCGAAGGTACACTCTTTCTGTTAAAAAGGTGTCAGTACTTGCAGGGTCAGTGCCTTCTACTGCAGGCAATAGGCAGCTTTTAATTTTAGTAAAATCTGCAAACCACGATTCTGGGAGTTTATTCTCGACAGCTGCAGGCTCATAACGGCGCTTTTCGAGAGTGAGAACCACGTTCCGAAGATCTTTTGCCAGAGAATCTCTTTCTGCTTCAGGGGTATTTGCTAGAAGGTCTGCTGCAAAGAGGAGTAGGCCGTCTAGGTTCTCAATAGAGGGATGGCCACGCAAACTCTGAACTACAGTCGACCTAAGGCTCGTATTTCCTCCAGGAAAGGCTACAAGCAGTGCTTTTATCGTTAATAGATTTTTTCTAAGCTCTATAGCATCTGTGGAACTCGCGGGATCAATTGCTAGAATAGGTCTAAAGGGGGTTTCAGCGACTGCTTGCTGCAGTTGGGCAATAGTTTTTTGTGTGGCAACGTTTAACGCGCCAGCGACATAAGCGGCCTTTTCTGGCTGCTCTTTGAGCAGAGCGCTAAGCTTGGCTTCTAATCGCTCTCTTGAGCTAGTAATAACCGCAACGCTATCTGCGGGAGTTGCCTGGGTGCGTAGCGTTTCGATGGACTCTGTTACAAAGCCCTCAATTGGTCTTGTAAGCAGAGCTTTTACGTCCATGACCGGTTTAAATGTTTCCGATCTTGTGACAAAATCATGGAGCCCACGCATGATAGGTAAGAATTCTTTGGTAAGTGTTAGTGGTGTTCCTTCCAGGTCATACAACTTTAGCTGAGTCTTTTCCATTAGAGCTTCAGCGCAGCGCTTTCTTAAAGCCACTTCAATAAGAGCTCTTTTTTCCGGAGAGATCTCTTTATGATGAAGTTCCTCAATTGCGGCATTCATTTTAGCAAAGATCTGCGCAAATCTTTTAAGAGGGATAGGAAATAATCTGCCTGTAGCTAGGTCAACTGTAGGTCTTGTATCTTGAGTCTCGCCTAGAGCGTTAGAAGCGATCAGCTCGGCAAGCCTTGCTAAGGTAGACCCCTCGGCTAGTTTTTCTAGGGGATTTAGCGTAAATCCAGGAGCTTTTGCTTCTTTTTTAACAGCCGAAAATAATTGCGTTAGCGCTCCTTTAGGATGAGCTTGTTTTACATAGGGAGGAATAGAGTCCTCTAAGCTTCCGACACAATAACTTGATCCTTCCCTTGGATTTTTAATTTTTGTGTTGATTGCTTCTAAGTAGGAGGTTAAGGGGGGTAAGGGGACGACGATCGCTCCATCCTCTGAGCTAGGAAGGGCAACGGCTTGAGCTGAAGGAGCTAGGGTGCTTGCTGAGGAGATAGGCATTGCTTGATAAATTGAGGAGGCAATACGTGTTTCTTCCTGGCCACCACATATAGGATGGATAGCTATCGGATCTTCAGTAGGAAATCTTGGTATACTTGTCATAATTAAATCTCTCTTTTAATGTTATTATTAATATTGTTATTAACTTTTAATGTGCTTATATTTTATTGTTATTGTATTTTGTTGTAAACGAAAAGTAATGTTTATATCGTTGCATGTTAGTGGTTTGTATAAATAATATTTTACTTGTCGATTTCGCGGTTTACGCCTAAGTGCTTAATTATTACCATTATTAATATTTAGCTATGGGTTTTGTGAATTAATTCTTATCTGCCTGATTATCAATTAATTTGTAGTATTTAAAGATAATGGGAATTGGTTTACAATAAAGGTATTGTTTTTATATTCAAAAAACAATTATAATAGACTAATAGATAATAACATAATAAGGAGTTTAAGAATGGAACAAATGAAAGAACTTAGAGGCAAAGTAGCCTCCCTAGAGTCAAAAGTCGATCTTTTAGAAGCAGAACTTATCTACCTAAATGAGATCCTTACTCGTTGTGGATTTCCTGAAGGAATCATGACCCTAAAAAGTACTGTAGAAGAGCTCCTTCATGAAGGGATAGAAAACCCTCTACATAAAAAGAGTCAAAATTTCTAAAAAATAGTACTTTCTTTGTACTTATAGCCTTAGGTGGGGCGGGTGAGCCATAAAATGGCCCCCGTCCCACCTAAGGCTTTTTCATTGATTCTAGCCCCAGATCCTGTTAATATCCTCACCTAAGATTAACCGAAGTAAAATTTGAAGGGTAAGCATGGGAAAACTCATATTTGATAATACAAGCGAAGAACTAGAGCTGCCAGATGGCTCGCCGCTAATTGAAGCGTGTGAAGAGGCAGGGGTTCCTTTTGCCTGTACTGAAGGGGTCTGTGGCACTTGTGTGATTGAGGTGCTCGAAGGGATGGAGAATCTATCTCCCTTCACTCAAGAAGAGAGTGACTTTTTAGGGGAACCAGACAAGGAAAGGTTAGCCTGCCAGTGCAAGCTTGCTAGCGGATGTGTAAAAATTACATTTTAGGGGACATATGACACAAATAATCGATAAAATTAGTAAAGAAATGACTATTGAAGAGATTTTGGGTAAATTTCCTCAAAAAAGCCAAAAGATAGCCCAAGAGATCACCAATGCTGGTCTCCATTGCGTAGGCTGCCAAGCAGCTACATGGGAAACCCTCGAAGGGGGAATGCTCGGCCACGGCTATCCAGAAGAAGACATAGATACTCTAGTATCCAAGCTCAATGCGATCCTTTCCCAAGAAGTAGACGTAAATACTATTTCTCTAACAACTTCTGCTGCCCGCAAGTACAAGGCAATCCTAGCAGAAGAGGGGAAAGAAGGCTGGGGACTTCGCTTTGGAGACAAAGCCGGAGGATGCAGTGGATTTGAGTACATAATAGATTATTCCCAAAAAGCAAAAGAAGACGACCAGATTTTCCCTTCTTCCGAAGGGGTAGAAATCCACGTCAACAAGCAGATGGTATCAAGATTACTCGGCTGTGAGATAGACTACCTAGATGGTCTAAACGGAGCCGGCTTTAAAATCACCAATCCCAATGCTAAAGGCTCTTGCGGCTGCGGTAAATCTCAAAAATACTAAAAAAAAGACCACCTCATCCCTAAGGATGAGGTGGTCTAAGATTATTCTTACCTTTTACAGTAAGCGGTTTGGCTTATAAAGACTACTGTTGACCTGTAAGATCTCCAGCTCCACTTCTGAATATGAATCCAGCATGCGATCCCTGATTTGCTCCAAAAGCATTAGCTGATGCTTGAACTGGAGGGGGACTCATTATTCCCCTAGGAATAGCAGGTGCGGGTCATCTTGGCGGAGTTACTGGCCCTAATGCCGCTCCAGCTATTTGAGACTGATGAGCAGCTAAAAGTCTGGCGTACCCAGCTGAAAGCCTTACTACGCCTGGTGCCCTATCGCTATCTCTTATATGCATTGTTCCAACGTCTCCAAGCAAAGGAGTTGTCGTCCTATGACTTGGAGTAGTGAAAGATCCTGCAGCGGAGCTTCTTCTTGAGAAAGATCTACGAGAAGAATGAGGTACACGTCCTAAAACCTCAGTTCTAGAAAGGAGGTCCGCAACTTTAAAGGCTCCTGCATTATGATGTGCTATAGCTGTTTTAAATTCCCTAATACGAATAAAGAGATCCCTTGCAGCTACTTGTTTTTGTCTAAAAGAGGCTCTTATAGCAGGATCTCTAACAGTTGCTATATTATCAAGTTTGTCAAACTCTGCAGCTAATTGGCTACCAGGCTGTGCGAGAGCTCTAACGTTCCCAGCAATTCCTCTATTTTCAAGAGCATCAGTAACATCTTTCTTGAAGCCGATGACCTTGCTATTAATTGGATCTTTTTCGAAGATTTCAGCAGCCTCAGGGACTTCGACTTCTCCAAATACTGCAATAAGCTGACCTGTATAAGCATCTTGAGCCTTTGTAAGGGCTGTTGTAGCAGCTTCATAAGCTGCTTTAGTTGTCTCACATAATGTCCAAGATTGTTGAGCTAGTTTATCCGCTTTAGCATCCTTTAGTACGTTTCTAGGTTGCGAGTTTACTGATTCAGCGAGATCTTCTAGCCTTAAAAGCGCTTCTAGCTTTTCGAGATTCCCTGTTGTCTTATATCCAAGAAACTCTTTATAAGTTGCTTCGTCACTGTCAGGAAGCTTTTTTGAAAACCTTTCTTCACGTGCTCTTGTGATGTGAGCTAGCATTGCATCTACGAAAGCCATATGTTTTTCTGCTTTTACTGTCTTTTCGGATTGCTGGACGTCGTGTAACCTAGCGATTTCAACAGCAAAGCCATCGATTGTGCTATGGATCCCTTCAGCTTCAGCCTTTAGTTCAGGTATCTCCATTGTGGCAGGATCTGTCTCTGCAATTTTCTGCAGCTTGCCTGGAATAATCACGCCTTTCTTATCTGTTCTGTCTAAAAGTCCTAAAGAGTCACATCCGAGTTTCTTAAGAACTCGCGCTTCGATGAAAGCCTTTTGGTCATCAGTTGCTCCAAGTGATCCCTGTAATTCTGAGATTAGGTCATCTAGACTTGGCAATGCAGCTCCTGTCTCTTTAAGTGCGTCAGCAAGCGCTTTGTCGACATTTTGTGCAAATGAATTAACTTCATTTCTTAGTGTGCTTCCAGCCATGAAGTTGAGGTCTGATATAGTCTTTATTGCTTCCTCTGGAAGTTTTACGCCTACAGTGTTGTTCTGGATAAGCGTACCAAGAATTTGTGTATAGGCAGTATGATTGCCTAGGAATGGACCCTCTTGAGGTAAGTCTTTATCATTGCGTGTTTCTATAAAGCTCTTAGCCGTTAGCATAAGGTTGTGGATGCTTTCAGTTAGTGCTTTATTCACGGCTTCTGTTTTTATAGTAGGGGAGCCTTTGATAAGTTTTTCTTGCTTAGCCCTAATTCCTGTAACAGACACATCGCCATTAGAAAGTGCTTTAGCAACTTTATTAGCAGCTTTTTGTACTTCAGCAGCACCTGTTTCGAGAGCAGAGATACGCCCGATTAGAGTTTTAGTCTCTGTATTAGCAAGGAAGCTAAAAGTTTTGAAGAAGCCATAGCCAACGCTACCAAGCATAAAGCCTTTGGTTTTCAAACCAGTTGCATGCTGACCATTTAATAGCTGTTCAATACTAGGTTGAGCTTCTTGAGCTGGAGCCTGAGGCGATGGAGCTACTTGTGCACGTGCTCTATTAAAGAACAGGGATAAAGGAGTTGTGATTTTCTCAGAAAGAAAAGCACCCCATGTTCTAGGTGTCACTGTTTCTGTTGCAGCTGTAGCTACTGCTGCTGCTGCTGGATTCGCTGCAGATACCCGTGGATCGCTATCTTCTGTAGCAAGTGCTGCTGCTGCTGCCCCTGCAAATACAGAATGAGGTGGCAGTTCTGCGATTGTATATTGAATGTGTGGTGCTTCTAATGCTGGAGGTGGTACAAGTCCTGCTGCTACAGCTATTGCAGCTTTACTTGTTTGTTGTAGGGCTAGTGGGTTCGCTTGTGCGTGTACTAAAGGCAACTCGATACTTACTATTCTAGGACTGACTGGTGCTAGTGGTTGTCCTGTTGTATTGATACTTGACATAATTTACTCCTTAAAGTTATTTTTTTGTTTTATTTGATTGTTTTCGCAATCGTATTATTGTTTTTTGTGAAACTTAGTTAAATTATAATACGCTGGTTTATATAACATCAAACTAAATCTTATTAAATTAGTAGAATGGTTTAATGATTTCATTTTATATAGATGAGGTTGTATAAATTAAATTTTAATGTATTACTTATTGTTAAAATTTAGCCTATTATAAGGCTACTTAATTATTAGAGCGTTTTTCTTGCGGATTTTTTAAAAAATAGGTACCGTAGGTGGTTTTGGAGAAAATTATGAATGAAAAGCACACTTCGATGATTCCTACGTATGATGAACCCTTTCCCTCTATCTTGATATTTGGCCCACCGGGGGCTGGTAAGGGGACGCTGGGTAAATTCTTAAGCACCGCGGGCAACCACTTCCACCTCTCTTCAGGGGATATATTTAGGGGGCTTGATCCGGAAACACCTATTGGTAACTTGTACCATACCTTTGCAAGTAAAGGTCATTTGGTGCCCGATGAGGTCACTGTAGAAATATGGCGTCAGTATGTATCTGGCCTTATTGCAACTAATCGGTATTTTCCGAAAAAACAGTTTCTGTTGCTAGATGGGATCCCAAGGACCCCAAAACAGGCGGAGATCTTTGATAAATATATTAAAGTGGTCCATATCATTGTATTGGAAATGCCTAATATGGAAGGGCTTATAGCTCGTATGAAGAAAAGAGCTCTTATCGAAAAAAGGGCGGATGATGCTGATGATAAGGTGCTTACGACCCGAATGGAGGTCTATGAAAAGGATACTAAGAGCCTGCTTGCTCATTATCCTGAAAGCATCATCTCTCGGTTCAATGCCGATCAAAAGCCTTTAGAGGTCCTGAGGGACGTCTTGCTAAGGCTGTCTAATGTGCTGAGCCACCCGGAGCAGTACTAAGGAAAATTGCCCCTCTATAAGGAGAGGGGCTGTTTTTTTAGGGGAGCAAGTTCTTAAAATCTTCGATAATCCATCTATCTACCTCTTCTTTAGCTTCTTAGGGTAAAATAAATTATACCATTGTGCTTTTTCAAAAATTAGCTACTTATATTATTGATTATTAGCGTTGTATTATATTATTTATTATTAGATATTAATTGTAATTTTATTTACATCGGAGTTATAATTGTTAGTATAAAAGGAAACAATGCTAGATATTGTTGAATAATAAAAGAGCCTTTGCTTCCTGCAATCGTAGCGGGTAGTAGCGCTCCTTGCTTAGAGCAGGTAAAACCTGCTGAAAAGGCGGATGCACTTGCTCATATACTACATAAGCAACCTACGGGATCAGCCCCTTCAGGAGTTC
Organism: Chlamydiota bacterium; assembly: GCA_026398435.1. Classification (GTDB taxonomy): domain Bacteria; phylum Chlamydiota; class Chlamydiia; order Chlamydiales; family Rhabdochlamydiaceae; genus VGMB01. The sequence goes on from JAPLSW010000062.1 coordinate 21,431, forward strand.
CTTTATTTACAGGTGCTGCAAAATCTGCAGAAGATGTGGATGCCGACTATTCTTATGCTCTAAGACAGTTTTTTTCTATTCCGGGCACTGGATTTGAAGTTGGTGGTCAGGATTTAATGGGTACGACAACCTCTTTCAATTCCATCATGGGAGCAATCGCTGCAAAAAGTGCTTATGACAGGTACCAAGGCGCTACAGAGATGGGATGTGGGGTGATGAGCTCTGAAAGAGTAGAGTCGGGTGTTGATACAGTCCGAGGCGTAGTACAAAGTGCTGCTGGCGCTGCTTATATACCTTACAGACCTCTTTCCATGACAACGAGTATTTTAGGGGTAAATGCTGGGTCATTTACAGCGCCGAGTGTCCTTGGCCAGGCAACTTACAGTTTGGGCGCTGTGGGCAATATCCTCTTTGGTATTTTCTATGCATGTCTAGGGATCTTTTTTGCGAGTAATACAGCTCGCCTTGCCAATTTTTCTATAAAGATGTGGAAGGCAGGGGACTCTTCTAAGCTAAGTGATGTGGGTAATGTCGCAAAGATTATCACTTTCTTAAAGGATAGGATTGGAGTGACAGCTAGTAGCACTTTAGAGCAGATGCAAAAAGATCACCCTTTGTTATACAAATCTGAGCTTAAGCAGGTGGCTCTTGATTCAACCTGTAGATTTATTAAGGCAACTCTTAAGGAAGCCTTAGACCAGAAAGTACCGGGAATTTCTAAGCACTCTGAAAAAGAGTGTAGGGAGATGGCTGAAAAACTACTGGCGGAATTTGACAAGCTTCCTTCCGATGTGAGCCAGGAGCTTTGCTCCGGGCTTGCTACAAGACTTGGGTTAGTTGAGAATCAAGCTAAAGGGTTGTCCTTTGTTGAGCTATTAGGGCTCGACATCAAGACAGCGCTTAGAGGGGAAAGGAATGAGGCTGAGCTCACAGGGTATATCGGTGGGGGTACTGTTTCAGCTTTGAAAAAAGCTATGGAAACAGGACTTATAGAAAGGCTTGGTTCTGATGATAAGGTGGTTCAAGATAAGGCCTTAGAGGAAGCTGCAGCTCTTATCAAAAATGCTAAATCTTCCATGAGATGGAATGCCTTTGTGAATGTGGGACTTCTCTTTGCCGGGGTTTTAGGTGTGATTGCAACCATTTTGAATTTCATTCCTGCAACGGCTAATTTAGTTGTCACAGCGGTTATATGGCTTGTCTGTGGTCTTGCTATGCTCCCAGTTGATGGGTATTGTTTATTTAGTTCGCAAAAATCAGATGGACCGATTGGTAAGTACGATAAGACTCTACTTTATATAAGTAGTGCCGTCGGAGTCGCATCGCTTGTTGCTACGGTTGTCCTTGCAAGTGTATTTTCTATGGGCATCCCTGCTTTAGTTCTCGGTATTGCCATCGGAGTACTCTGGCTCGGTAATAATATGTATTCCATGCATAAGCTAGATCAGAAAGAAAAAAAATATGAGATGGATCATCCAACGATTGCATCTATGGCTAAAAAGTTGCAGCAACAAATTGATACAAAAGCGGTAACAGAAAGCCTTGCAGGGAAGAAAATAGATCCTAATTATGAAATGGAGATGCTTAGAGGCCTTAAGAAAAAAGCTAAAAATCTTAGCCGAGATGATAAAAAGGCCCTTAAAGCTGAAGTGGCAAGCAGGGCAGGAATTACAGATCCTGCGCAGAGGCAGACACTTATTGGTAGACATGGACTTGATCTTTCTAGGGTCGCCGTAATGGATGTAGAGTCGGGAAGAGAGGGCTTGCAGAAGGCTCTTGAAGATTGCTTGGAAAACGCTCCGGTATCAACTCTTCGTATCCTTACAGAAATGGGATCTAGTGAGGAGCTAAATGAACTTCGCCAGGCCCTAAATAAAGTTATTCAAGACGGAAGTGTAGAAAATAAACTTGCCGCTCTGAAAATATTTAGAGGGCTTGAGCCTAAGGTAAAGGACTTAGTCGATAAGAAGATCGCTTTAGTCTATGGCTTTGGGGAGATGTATTTCGATCAGCATACAGACGATGAGGGTGTACTTCGCGCTGTAGAAAAAGCTTTTGAAGGAAATAGGGCGTCTAAGGAGCTAAGCATGCTCTTTGACTACCTCTCCGTCATAGCTACAAAGGGATCAAGTAAAGAGCTTGTTGCAAAAGCTAAAGAGCTATTTACTAAATTAAGCCCTGAGGACAAGGCGGAAGTTACTCTTAATATCTATAATAAGAGAGCTAAAAAAGCGTCTTCAAGACAGTTTGCAGGGGCGGGATTGGAAGATATCCAAGGAGCTCTTCAAGCTGTAAATCAAGAGAGAAGACTTGATACGGCAAGTAGCGCTCAACTTGATCACCGCTTACGTATCTTACCTCTTGGTAAAGCTATATAAATAATTTATTTTAAAGCAAAAAAAAGGCCCTAGAAGGAAACTTCTAGGGCCTTTTTTTTGGGATGTTTATTATTTTTCTAATAAGCTTAAGTAAATCTATTTATAATGATGTAATTGTGTTTTTGCTTGTTAATGTGATATAATAACTGTTTATAATTAGTTGTATTATTGATTTGATGTCGCATTAAATATTTTACTTGAACCTGTAGGAAATGGACCTTTTATGAGTGTACATCCTGTGACTATGCGTCCGGTAGAAGGCTGCCTGCAGCTGCCAGAGGCTTCCTTTAAGAGCCGCTCGGCGGCTCTTTTCCGGACGCTCCATGACACTACAGGCTCTATGAGTCCCTTATTTACTGGAGCTGCAAGCTCTGCGCAAGATGTAGATGGTGACACTTCCTACGTCCTAAGACAGACTTGCGATCTTACAGGACAGCTCTTAAGCCTTCCAGGTGCCGATATTAATGTTCCTCCGACTCTGAACGTGGGAGCTACAGGTCAAAGCTCTGCTTTGTTTTCAGCTGTCGGTATTTCAACCTCCTTTAATGTTGTTATGGGAGCCATTGCTGCAAAAAATGCATATAATCGAATGCAACAAGCCCGGCAAGAGGGAAGTGATATTCACCAGGTAACCTCCGGGATTGATATAGTGCGTGGCACCGCTCAAGGAGCGGGAGGCTTGGCCTATATTCCCTATAGGTTTTGCAGTATGGCAACGAGCATCTTGGGAGTCGATGCTAGCGGCTTTACCGCTCCTTCTGCATTGGGCGCAGCTACATATAGCTTAGGCTACGTAGGCAATTCCCTCTTTGGCATTTTCTATGCATGTATCGGCCTATTATCTTTAAGCAATGTTATCCGCCTTTGTGATTTTCGTGCGAAAATCTGGAAGGAGGGTGATCCCTCTCTCGTAAATGACGTGGGTAATGTTACTAAGATTATTACCTTCTTAAAAGATAGACTGGTAGTGACCCCAAAGACTACTTTGGAGCAGCTGCAAAAGGCGCACCTAAGCGATCCAGCAAAGATCAAAGCAGAGCTTAAGGAAGCGGCAAAGGGCGCTATCTGCCGATCGATGGAAGAGACACTTAAAGAAGCTGTAAAACAAAAAGTGCCGGGAGCTGTCCTTCTTTCTAAAGAAGAGATTAGAAGCAGAGCCGAGGAGCAATTAGGCCAGCTGGAGAGTTTTTCTCTTCAGGAGGGCAGTACAGTGCTAGAAGATCTTTCTGCTACGATGGGCATAGATCCGGGGCTGGCTTTAACTTTTACGGAGCTACTCGGTCTTGATTGCATGACAGCTCTTAGAGGAAGTAAGCAAGAGTCGGAGCTCTCTGATTCTATAGGGCCTCAAGCGATCTCCCTTTTGAAAAAAGCCCTAGATACCTCTCTTTTAGAAAGGCTTTCTTCTAAAGGGGTGATTCTAGAAAGAGCTCTTGAAGAAGCGGCAAGCATTATCAAAGAGGTTAGATCCCAGATAAAATGGAATCTGTGTACAAATATTGGACTTTTTGTGGCTGGAGTTTTAGGGACTGTTGCAACAGTGTTAAGTCTTATACCTGCGGCTTTAATGGGAGTTGCTGAAACAATTGCTATGGGCACGCTATGGCTTGCCTGCGCTCTTACCATGTTACCGGTTGACGTGGGTAGTTTGTTTAGCGCGCAAAATTCTGAAGGTCCGATTGGGAAGTATGATAAAGCCCTCATTTGTATAAGCTCTTTAGTGGGGGTGGCTTCTCTTATAGTAACGAGTGTTTTAGCCTCTATATTTTCTATGGGGACAGTGCCGATTGCTATCGGCATTGTCATTGGAGTTCTCTGGTTTTTGAACAATGCTTATTCGTTCTACAGGCTCGATCAGAAACAAAAAAAATACGAAATGGATCATCCTACACTTACCTCATTTGCTAAAAATCTCCAGAGGGAGCTAGAGAGAAGTTTTACCGTCCAAGAATTTATCAGTATCATGAAAAGGGGTGAAAATCTAAGACCTGAAGAAATAAAAGCTCTTAATGCAGAAGTGGCTTGTCTTATCATGAAGAGATGTAAAAATCTCTCTAGTGAAGATAAAAAGGCTCTTAAAATAGAAGTGGCACGCAGGGCCGGCATCGAAAAGCCCTTAGAGAGGCAATCCCTTCTGGGAAGGCATGGACTGATTCTTCCGGATGTATCTCAAGGGACCCATGAGCCTCAAAATGAGGCTCTACAAAAAGAGCTGGAAGATAGATTGCAAAATGCTCCTCTGGTAACTCTTCGGATACTTGCAGAGATGGATCCAGCAGACGGACTAAGAGAGCTTTGCCAAGCTGTAAAAGAAGGTAATAGGGAATCTACTCTGCGCATATTTAGAGGACTTGCTCCTGAGGTAAAGACCCTTGTCGATAAAAAAATCGCTCTAGTATATGGCTTTGGGGAGATGTACTTCGATCAGCATACGGCAAGTGCAGATGTCCTTCGCTCTGTAGAAAAAGCCTATCTGGAAAATAAGGGCTCCATGAGCCTCAGAGCTTTGTATGATCATCTTGCCATCATGGCGCAAAGATCCCCTTCTATTGAGCTGACCCTCCAAGCTAAAGAGCTCTTTAGGAGCTTAAGCGTTGAAGAGATCTCTTTAGTAACCATCAATATCTACCATAAGAGAGCAAAAAAAGAGTCTTCAAGACACTTTGCAAGTGTTAAATTGGAAGATATGCAAGTAGCTCTTGAGACAGTCAAAGAGGAAAGAGCTGAGCTTGAATCTAAAGCAAGAAGGGATGCTATTGCAGCTCGATTAAGTGCCTATCTCCTTGGTAATCATAATGATATTTACCCTTGAATCGCCCTTCTAGTTATTTACTTAGAAAAAACGCTAATACGTCAAAACCAGTAAATCTGGTAACCCTACTTTGCAAAATACTGGGATTATGGTATACTGGGTTTGTAACCAAAAAAGGGAGGTTTATATGGGTGTTAGCTCTCAAGCTCATCACGAAAAAGTGAAAATGACAATCGAGTGTACTCTTGACGAAAGGATCTACATTAAGATGTTAGCTGCCAAGGCTCACTTAAATCTTAGTGAATTTCTTCTGTCTTATGTTAGAAGCGATTTTCCTAAAAAGAAAAAGCCTAACAAGAAGACCCTGGAAGCCATGAAGGAAGGACGCAAAGGAAAGGGAATAGCCTGCGAATCTTTAGAGGATTTCTGGGATAAGATGGGAGTTTGCCCAGATGCTTAAGCCTTTTATTACGCGTCGTTTTAAAAAAGATTTTAAGCGATATGAACACAATAAGCCTGTAAAAATTGAACTTGATGTTGTTTTGGGTTTCTTGCTTAAGGGTCGAAAATTACCCGAGAAGTATATAGATCATCCTCTAATCGGTAATTATGGAGGCACA